>SVQW01000006.1:0-86449 GCA_015065085.1 Oscillospiraceae bacterium
AAGGCAAAACCGCAGTCAAATCCTATCGGATTTGCGAGGATTTTAACGAAGAAAATGCCCTAAACAGGCTTTTTGTCGACTTCGTTTTCGTATCTTACCTCACTCTTGTTCGGCTCTTTTCGGCTATTACAAAATAAAGGAAACCGCAGTGCTAAGCACTGCGGTTGTTTTTGGTATTACGGATTTACAAGGTTGTTCATGGAGCAGGACAAGGTCTTGTAGCTGTACAGTCTCTGTACCTCGCCGCCGTTGACGGTATAGTCAACGTATGCTCTTGCCAGAATTTCTCTGGAGTATGCATAGCCCTCGTCGGTGTCGGGAGTGGGTATACCATGAATAACTACCGTGAAGTCGGTTCTGTTTTCGTCACTGTAATACATTGCATCGCTGCACTCTTCTACTGCAACCATGTTTTCAAGGTTTGTGCCTTTGAACATATCGGCAGTTACTTCGACGCCCTCTTCAACAACATCTGCGGGGACAAGCACCATGCCGTAGCCCTTGACTTCAATCTTGTTGGGCTCAGTGAAGTTCTTATAGCTCTTGGAAAGAGTCATCTTGAAGCGCATACCCATGGGAAGCTCGGTGTCGGCTTCTCTGAGCTCGGTGCCTACAACATTAAGAGCAGGCTCGGCTTTGATTGACTTAATGGTGTGTGTCTGTTCGTTTACGGTACGGAAGAATGTGTCGTACAGAGGAGAATATACGTAGGTGTGCATGGTTCTTCCGCCATCCTTAAACATCATCACGAAGATGAGACCTTCGTCTGCACCGAACTGAACCATATTGGCTCCGTCAGAGCCGAAGTCGTAGAATTTACCGTCGGAGGCCACTTGACCGGGGTAGTGAAGCGCGTATGCGGAAATGTCGGAAAGTATCTGTATAACGTCGTTTCCGAAGTCATCCGCAGTGGGAGAATCCTTGTAGTTGGAGCCACGGTTGTGGGGATGCTGCTTGGTGTCATCGCCCTGGGAGTGTCCGCAGTTAACAAGAATAAGGTTGGGGTACTTGGTGACTATCTTATCGTAAATGTCCTGACCCTCGTTACCGTCTTTAAAATTACGAGTTGAGTTTTCTGTGGTAAGAGTACCGTCCATGCTGAAGTAGCAGTGAGTGGTAAGTATTGCCTGTCTTTCGGGGTATTTGGTGAGGATTTCGCCTACCCATTCAAGAACCTCATCGCGGGGACTGTATTCGAGAGTGATAAAGAGATAGTCAACACCGCCGATGGTTACAAGGTTGTACATATTGGTAAGCTCTTTTTCGCCGCGGAAGGTGCCGCCAAAGGTATTATCTCCCTCCGGTCCGTAGGACTTGAGGTAGTCGTCGTACTTGAATACATTTCTGAAGGTGGTGGTATCACGAAGCTCGGCACCTACACCGGAAGCAATAGAAGGATAGTCGTGGTTGCCCAGAGGGATGGAGTAAGGA
The DNA here is from genome assembly GCA_015065085.1 of Oscillospiraceae bacterium. NCBI lineage: Bacteria > Bacillati > Bacillota > Clostridia > Eubacteriales > Oscillospiraceae > Oscillospiraceae bacterium. Next base: position 1,432 of record SVQW01000006.1, read on the forward strand.
ACCTTGCCCTCAATGTAATCGAAGGACTCACGGGCTACATCCCACTCAAAGTAGGTGTTGGTCTGGGTTACGTCGCCCAGGATCTGAACATGTCCGATATTATAAGTATCGATATTATCTCCGATCCATTCAAATATTCTGGGAAGTCTTTCGTACTTGTAGGGAGGCTTTGCAAAATAGCTCTGTGTATCACCGAACTGAACTATGGAATAATCGCCCTGCAAGCCCGCTTCCATCTTGTACCAGCCGGTACTGTTGAAGATCGCGGTGTTAGCGTATGCAGAAGAATCACGGTATTCCAACCACCAATAGCTGTCAGCGGTCAGCATCCAGTTTGCAAGAAGACCTGTGCTGTCGGTGCGAGTTGCCATATTAGCCTTGATTTCAGCTTCAGTGCGTATATCGCTCCAGAAGCGTACATCAAGCAGATGTCCAACAAATCCGTTGCCTATCACGGGAGCGGTCTTGGTAAACTCAACTGCATCACCGCTCTTGTCAAGTACACCATCAAGATAAATCTTACCGCCGGAGGTGATGGCAACATGTGTCCAGGTGTCAGCCTTGAGTGCTGTGTTGGCAATCAGTGTGCCGTTAACAGTGATTTTGCCGTCAACCAGTCTCACAGTCGCCGAGCCGTTTTCAACAATTGTCATAACCTTACCAAGCTGTGACTGAGCAACCATGATGTTAAACTCAATGGTGTTGGCAGCCGAAGCAAAGTTGTTATTGGCAGTGATGGTATCATAGCCCAGGAATTCGTGTCCCTCGCTCTTTTGGGTGGGGATTATCTCCTCGGTGAAAGGTGCCAGCGTTATGGTATAGTGGGCATCGGCATAGTAAGTAGCACTCTTATCGCCGTAAGCAAGCTTGGCGGTAACGTCAAGAGAGCCTTTTTTGGTTGCGGTAGATGCAACATAATTTGCGTACTCAAGACTTTCAAGCTTCACGCCGTTGTAATTTGCAAGCTTCTGAGGAACATATATTCTTTCAGTCATCGCCTTTGCAATTGCACGGGTCTTGCTGTAAGCGTAAATATATTCCTCGCCCTTGAATGCCGCTTTTGCATCGCTGAGTATCTGAGGGAGCTTGTCGAAGTCATAGTTTCTTGCTTCCGATTCGCTTGCGAAGAAGCCGATATTTCTTACATAAGCACCGGTGTTTTCAAATACAATCTTGATGCTGTCAACGGTTTCATCAATGCCGCTTATGTCAAGGTAAACCTTGCCGTCTGCACCGCTGTACGGGATTTCGGTTGTGCCGTTGATAATTGCTGTAAAGCCGCCCTCAAAATCCGCATCCAACTTGATGGTATTATAAATACCGCTTACTGCGTTGGGCTTATCCGCGCCTATATTGAGCACGAAAGATTTGTCCTTGAGCTTCATGCCGATGTAGTCGCATACATCGGAGGCGCCCTCAACAGTGCTTATAAACTTGGGATTGGTGAACTTATATACAATAGCGCTGTTGTCAGCATTTTTATCTATTGTAAGAGTTATTTCGCGGGTCGTGTACACCTCTTTGCCGTCCTTGGTCACCTTTGCGGTGAAGGTGTAGCTTCCGTCGGTCTGACCGAGTACGGGTGCGGTGTAGCTTACGGTGTTCACTGTGACAGTCACATCGTTTTTGTAGGAAAGCTTATCCTCAATGATGGACTTTGCCTTAGCCTCGGCTACGGTCTGAGTGTCTGCATCGTAGTAGGAAACGGTATCCGCCTCATACTTCTTCAATTCAGCCGTAGTGTCTGCAACAAGGTCTTCCCACGCCTCCAGATTTTCCATGTAGTTCTTGGCGTCATCCATGGAGGGGAAGAATGCAATAAACTCTATGTCGACATAACGTATTGCATACTGACGTGCGCCGAATTCAAAGGTAAAACTCTTGGCAAGTCCGCGGTAAGGGGGTGCAACGGGCGGGTCATAGAAAGGGCAGGAAACTATTTCCTCACGCTCGCCGCCGGAGGTAATGTTATAGTTAAAGGACCAGGGGGTTACAATATCGCGCACGGTGGGGTCGAAAATGGTGTAGTACCATGCTTTCTCGCGCTGTCCCCAGCCGACGATGGGGAGTGAAATTTTTGTTCCGTCCTGAGTTACGGCAGTAAATGCGCTGGGAGCAAGGTCGCCGGAGCGCTTATACTTCATAAACACATAGGTGTAGTCTTCAAGGTCAAAGGGCTGTGTGCCCATGTCCTCAACATTAATGGTAACAGCAAATCTGCTGGGGTCGTTAGGCTCGATATGCTTTATTTTCAAGAGGTTATCCTCTATCCAATATTCAGAGGGACTGGGAACACTCAGCTTTTTAGCAATATCTTCATCGTTAAAGCGCCAGATGATATAATCGCCGGGCTTTTTCTCGATATTGATTACAAGGTCATCCATTACAAGCTTTTGATAACCGCTTTCAAAGGTGATATCAAAGTTATAATATCCCTTTTCGGTGGGGGTGGAAGCTTTATAGTCATTTATGGTAAAGGGAGCATCCATTCCGAGGGTTTCCTTAAGCCAGGTCTTGATACCCTTGTTTGCGATTACGCCCTGGGTCTGAATGCCGTCCAGCTTAAGGCTTCCGTTGGGGTTAGTGCCTGCCAGGTCATCGGTGAGGTCGCTCTTTTCTCTGGAAACCACGCCCCACTTCATGTCGATGCCGCTTTCCAGCTTATCCTTTACACTTTGAAGTCTTTCGGCGGCAGCTGCTTCGGAATCAAAATTCTGTGCCTCCTCGAGAGTAGCAAAGAAGCCTGCATAATAGAATTCTGACTTACGGTCAAGCTGTGCCGCAGGATAACGTACGGGAGTGAAGCGTATAGAGTCATATACAGTTTTTTCTGTTCTGACAAAGCTCTTATCAGTGCCTGCCGACTCGTTTCTTCCGCTCAGTCCGCTGTGAACCGTGTATTCCGTTTCACCCTTGGTGATATTTCTGACCCATATGCCGTTGGTGGGAATATCATAGGACAAATCAAGGATAACTTCTATCACATCACCGTCCTCGAAATTTCCGCCGTAAGGAGTAAAGCCACGGTACTGAGCGAAATCACTCAGTGCGGGGTATGAGGGGTCGCTCATCCAGATGAATATCTGACCTCCAACCTCTGCGGGATTCACGGTTTTTCCGCCGACATCTTTGGTGATACCGCTCATCTTGTACTTCATCTTGAGATAAGGCAGTGTGGTAACCTTGAATTGCTCCATGGTATCGGGCATATAAACTCTGAAAGCAAAGCCGTCATCATTAGTGATGTCTCGGGTGGTCATCTTGAATACGCCGTCTTCCACCTTGATATTTGCATTGACCTCGGTTTTAAGTGAATCCAAGGTAGTCTGGCAATCGGTGTACAGAATGACAGGCTCGGGAAGCTGTGCCATGGTCATAGTCACGGTAACGGTGTACTCTTCTTTTCTTTCAGCTCCGAACCATACGTCAACCTTGTAGGAGCCGGGTGCCTTAGAGGTAGGTGCGATGAACACGGCATTTTCCTTATCAACGGTATGGTTGGTTGCGAAAATAAAGGTGTCGAGATACTTTTCAACCGCCTTTTCAGCCTGAGCTTTGGTTACAACGCCCGAGTCAGCTTCAAAGGTGTTTTTCGCGTTAAGATTATCAAAGTCATATTCTGCGTTTTCGGGGAGTCTCCGGGGGTACATTACAGCTTCATCTCTTGAAGCGAAGAATGCAATATATTCAATGTCCACGGTACGGGAGGCTTTACCGTTGCGGGTAAGACGTATTGCAATGGGAGTGACAATATTTTCGCCGTCCAAGCCCGTCCAGAGGTTCTGGTTTTTATAATACTTCAGACTGCCGTAGGTGGGAGCAGAAGCGCCCTCTTTGTAGAAAGTGATTGCAGTGTTTTCACTGTCAAGAGTGGCATCACGCATATCCACAACCATTTGTTCCCAGTAAGGATTAGCAGGGTCGGAAGCGGGGTCTATAAAGTAAGCCTGTGCATTATCCGCCGCATATACCATCATAAGCTCATCCGCCTGAACAGAGGTAGGAATATTACGTCTGTATGAAATCTTCATGTATGGATACTCGCGGAAGTTGAAGGTGCTGCCCGACTGGGTATAGAAATTCTTGTAGTTTACGTCAACATCGTTTCCGTCCTCTACCGTCTGAATACGCATGTAAGAACGGTCCTCGCCTGCGGTATTCTTTTCAACGAACGATGCAATTGTTGAACTGATACCGGAAGCGGTAACGGTCTGTGCGGAATCAAAGGTTACTACAACAGGTGCAGGCTTTTCTTCCAGTGTCATAGTTACGTTTTGGGTAACAACAGTGCGTCCGTACGCTCTGTCGCCCGCAAGAAGGCAGATGTCAAAGGTATACACACCCCTGCCGTAAGTAGAAGCTCTGTTGTAAACAGCATTTTTTATGCTGAATTCGACAGTGTCAAACTCGGCTCTCAGCTCTGCCAGCTTTTCTGCGGTAAGCGCTTCAATAGCATCGGTCGCAAAGCCTTCAACGCTTTCTTTGCTTTCCGCATCGCAGAATGCCAGAGTAAGCTCGCCATTAGCCTGCGCCGCCTTAACAGCATCCATGACATCCTGTGCCTTGGCATCGCCCGGCATTTCACCTGCGTATGCAACAGCCTTTTCCTCAGTGGGGAAGAAAGCTATATACTCAATATAGCAGGGCTTGCCGATATTACCGTTGGAAAAGTCAACTCGGAAGTTGTTTATTTTTCCGTTCCAGTGTCCCGTCTTTGTAATACCGTCGGTACCCGCCTTGGCACCCTCTGCGGAAATCACTTCACCGCGGGAATTATAGCTCTTATACTCATAGCTGTTTGCGTTGACGATGGTTTTTACAAATCCGTCATTACATGAAACCGTCATGCCGGTAAGAGCAGTGGAATAGCCCCACATTATATTTTCCGGAGCAACACCGTCGGTAGCAAGGTAAAGGTCAATAGCATTGTCGGTATAATCGGGGTAGCTTGCACTGAATACAACGTAAGGGTAATCCTTAACATCAAAGTCAAAACAGCCTGCCGAGGTTTCAATTACGGTTTTTCCGTCAGCCCCGTTGGCAATATACTTAACAGCGTCCTTGCCGTCAACAGTTACAAGCTCCTTTTCACCGTTTACAGTGAAGGTTGCAAGGTCTTTTTCGTTGTTGAATCTGATAATAACCGGATCGACATACTTTACAACGGTAAGCGTTGCAACGTTACTGCTCATGGTATCGTTTATTTTAACCATGTAATAGTAGGTGCCTGCATTGCCGAGAATACCCGTATTGTATACAGCATCTGTCGCGCCTGCAATAGCTTTGGGATTTGTGCCGTTTATATCGTCGCAGGTATACCACTGATAAGAGTCGGCATTAACGTCGGACAGTACAACCTTCAGCTGTGCCGTCTCACCTACCTCGCCATCGACATCCGGTACATATATATCCGGTATATCTATACCCTTGATATCAACAGTAATTGTCTCTTTGATAAGAGAACGGCGGAAAACCTTATCACCTGTAAGTATATTCAGTGTAAAGGTATACGCACCGTCTTCCCAAATGTTTTCGGCGGGAGCGTAAACAGCATCGGATATAGTAACATCAACAGTATTGATGCCCTGTATTTTGAGTGCGGAAACAGCATTTGCAGTGAGGGCATCTATCTTGCTCTTTACGAAAGCGGCATAGGTGTCCTTGGTTGCGTCCTCGTCGTAATCAACAACAAATTCACCGTTCTGTACCGCCTGCTTAACAGGGGCAAGAACACTTTTTGCCTGCGTATCATAAGGCATTGCGCCCGCATAATCAATCGCCATTTGCTCGGTTGGGAAGAATCCTACGTACTCAATGTAAGCTTTCTTTCCGATATTTGCTTCGCCATTGGTGAAGTCAACTCGGAGCAGGGTCATTTTTCCCTGCCACTGACCGTCATTCTTGCCCAGTGTGGAAGTACCGCTTCCGACAAGAGCACCGTCGAAATAGCTTTTATATGTACCGTCGTCGGTGTTGATTATCAATTTACCGAAGCCGTCATCGCAAGCGGCAGACGCACCGATGAAACGCTTGGTAAAACCATAGCTGTCGGCAGTAAAGCGGTCGGTACCCAGATATATGTCCACCACATTGGCATCGGTTTCGGGGTAGCTTGCGCTTATAACAACATAGGGATAGCCCTGAAGATAAAAATCATTATAAATGCTTGCGTTGGTAATCTTGACAAGTCCGTCAGAGTATCCCGGCACAAACATATAAGCGTTTTTGCCGTAAATATTCACCAACTGCTGACCTACATTACTCCAGTTTACAAGGTCTGCGGCATTATTGAACATCAATACAACCGGCTCGGTGGGCATGGTCGCACTAACCGTCGCAACGGCCGACTCGGTACCGTTTACCACTACCTTATAATATGTATTGCCCGCTTTGTCGAGATAAGGGGTGGTATAGGTCGCATTTGTTGCGCCTGTAATGGATTGAGAATTTGTTCCGTTTGCGTCATCGCAGGTGTACCACTGATAAGAGGTTGCCTGAGTGCCGGTAACGTCCGCAGTCAGCTTTACCTGAGGTCCGACAACCGATGTGACGTTCTCCACACTTACAGCCGCCATACACACGGTCGCAAGACAAAGCACCAACAATGAAGCAATCAGAAAAATGCGCAATGTTTTGACTTTTTTCATGTTTTTTTCCTTTCTTTTTAACTACTGCAATGCTTACTTAAAAAAGCAGTTTTTTTTACTCTATAATTTTACAACAAATCCACCAAAAAAGTCAAGCGGATGAATATTCCAAAAGTATTGATAACAGTGCAATTTTTCCAAAAAAAGAGTGTCTGCACAAGAAGCTCGTGCAGACACTTTTTTATAAGATATTCTACTGTTTTTCAATTATTTTTATATTCTCTATTGCAGTTCCCGACTGGGTGTAAACAATCTCCTGTATCTGAGCTATATGCTCGGGAAGAAGCCCGTCACTTTTAACGATAATATTTGCGGTATTTCCGCTGATTACGGCAACACATTCCTCAAAGCCCTTGGCGGTGACAAGGTTTTCAATATTTATTTCGCTGTTGGTCTCACCCGCCATACGTGTCATTTCATTAAAAGCATTTTCGCGTATTGCAGAATTGGTTTCTACGTTATCCACCACCTCACGAAGCATATCAATAGCTTCGTCACGTACACGCTGACGGTTGATTACCGCTACCGAGAAATAGTCCTCCGTCACATCGCCTTCGCTTCCCACAAAGGCAGACTCACCGAGAATCTTCCCCTGTGCCTCAACATCCTCTCCGTGCCCGTCAACAAGCTGTCCCGCCGGGGTCTCGGCGAAGGTGAAATTCAGCCATACAGCCGCCGCAATAAGAAGCACACAACATGCCACAAGTGTGTTTTTACGCAAAGCTCCCGGGGTCATTTTATGTTTTTTTGCGGGATTTATTCCAAGGTTTTTCACCTTGAATATCGGCTTTTTCATTTTAAAGGTGAATTTTTTCTTTTTGACGGAGTTTTGCTCGTCGGGTTCCTGCTGTACGGTTTCTTCAGGCTTATTTACGGATTCCGCGGGGCTGTTCTGAAGTCCGTCGTAAAGTCGGGATGCCATTACATCGTCGGTCAGTGTTATTTTGGCTAAATTGTTCATAGTATATCTCCTTTTTTAATATGTTACATATATTCTGTTGCTGGGCACATTAAGTGCACAAGCTACAAGATTGATTATCTTTTGGGTCACCGAGCTGCTCCGTGCGCCATCACACACCACGGCGATTCCCTTTATTTCGGGAAATATTTCCTTTACAAGAATCGGGTCATCCTTCTCCAGCACTATGGCTTCCTCCGCCTCATAAGAAACAGCATCACCGTTTTTACTGCTGCGGCTTTTGGTGTTGCGGTGGTAATACTGCTCGGTGGAGCTTTCCAGTGTCACCATCACGCTGACACTGCCCGCACCGCTGACACGTGAAATCATTTCGCTCAGCTTTTCTTCGGTATGTGAAATATACTGCGCGCAGTCAAAGCTGTCGGCGGATGTGTTTTCGTCCTCACCGGGTGAAATAAAAACTATCATAAACCCCAATAAAAACACCGCCGCAATAATTCCGACACCCTTTGTCGTGCGTATTTTGTTTATAAATTCATTCATTGCTTTTTACTCGTACCTCTACACCCAGATAGTCCCGCAAAAAATCCGCTATCTCGGTTTTAATTCCGTACGTTATGCCGTCGCATGAGATTATCACTGCTTTTATTTCTATACCGGAATCGGATATATCGGTATCAAATTCCGTTTTGATCCCGACACCGTATTTTTGCCTTACCAACTTCACTATTCCCTTTTCGAGTTCCGTCAGCGTTTCGGAGAGTATCCATTTCGAGGTAGGTGGCTCCTCTGTAATATATATATTTTGCTCATGGCGGATTATTCCCGAATTATCAAAAAAATCATTTATTTCGGATAAAAATGAAAACAATGGGGTTATAAATATGAGAAGCACAACCGCCCCGCTGACGAATTTTACATACCTTTCAAGTCCGTTTTTCATTGTGGGGGTAACCAGTTGTATAACAGTTGCCCCAAGTGCCGCCGCCGAAGCGGCGGCAAGCCATTCACCCAGTGCCCGTATCATACTGCCACCGCCGTTTTTACAAAGATTGTCACCGCGAGTATAAAAAATACACCCACCGACAGCACCAGAGCAAGAAGTATGCTCATAACTGCGTTAATATCCTCAATAAGCTCCGCCTCGGCCACAGCACCCATTATCCGACCCGCGACAGCACACATACTGAGAATTGTTTTCTTTATGATGAGTGCCGCGGCAGGTATCAGCGAGGTATACAGAACTGCCACCGCCGCAAAAGCGCCTGCCGAGGTCTTTATAACTCCTATGCTTGCCGCCACGGTACGTGTCGCCTCTCCCACAAGCGCACCGATAATGGGCACGAGAGACACTGCGTATTTTGCACCGCGCATTGCAAGTGTATCTGCAGCACCGGAAAGAGTGCTCTGAAAAAACAGCACCGATATAAACAGTGTCATAACGGTGATACAGGTGCGTATTATGAAATTTTTTATAAATTTTACCACTCCCGACAGATCCACACTGCTTATACGGCACATTATGCTCAGCCCAAACAAAAAACCGAAAAGCGGCGTAAGAAATGCGGCGTTTATTTTTTCAAAAAGCGTCAGTGCCGTATAAATACCTGCGCTTTGGCTTAACGCCGAGGCGGCATTTCCGCTGACGGTGTAAAGAGTGGTCATTACGGGAAGCATGGCGCTCATAAATGTGTCCATCTCATGTACGGCGCGGGTAACATAATTAAGTGTGTCCGCCACAAAAACATACAGATACCCCGAAATACAAAGTATACACACATAGTCCGTAACAGTCGTGCTTTGCGTAAAAAAACGTCCGTTCAACCTTAAAAAAGCACACAAAACAATAAAAGCACACAGCGATGCGAAGCCTTTAAGCTCTTTTTTTATACCGCTTATGAAAAATGAGGCTATGTTTTCAAATATATTCTGTTCTCCCAAATTGTTGGGGGAAACGCCCTCAAATCCCTGCTCCGTAACGCTTTCGGGCACCAGTTTTTCAAGCTCCGAGGCTCCGGAGAACTCCATTATTTCACGGGTCATATCTGCACGGCAGGGGAAAATAAAAACCAGTGCAAGTATTACAGCAAAAATGAATTTATGTATGAAAAAATTTCCTTTAAAACAGGTATCGAGCACAGAAGTATCGCCGCCTTTCCGCAAAGCTCCGCTTTTGCCGCCGCAGAGCTTTCGCCGAGATCACGGCAGGTCTCACAGGTTATATTGGTAACCGTGGCTATTCCCAATGCCTTAAGTGCACAGGAAAGGTAAGTGTTGTACTCCGAGCCGCCGAAAAGCTCCCGAACATAAATTATTACGGGATACATCAGCCCCACAGCGCGGCGCAGCAAAAATATTCCCAGAAAAACGCTGACCAGTGCCGCCCAGTCGGGTGCAAGTCTTTTGAGAACGATATTTACAACCGCTACACATACCGTACCGCCGCATACCGCCATTATTTCGTTCATACGCCGAATATACTTCGCACCGAAGAAAACAAACGTTCTATTTCATTTACCATGAGAAGCAGTACCATAACCACCCCTGCAAGTGACAGAAGAATTGCCTGCTCATCACGACCCATGCGCTGAAGCATCTGATAGGCTATTGCCACCGTCAGTCCCACACCCGCTATTTTCAGTATAAAAGCAATATCCACTTCATTTTCCTTTCCACACCACAACATTACAGCAAAAGCAGCACCGCAAAAGCTCCTGCAAGAGTTCCCATGCTTCGGTAAAGCTTTGCCTCGACAGCTGTTTTTTCCCGTTTTCTTTCATACATCTCACTCAGCCTTTTATACACACCGTCGCACTTTTGAGCCTGAACAGACTTGGGGAGCTTTCCGAGACTTTCGGCAAAGTCGCGCACTATTCTTTCACATTCGTCAAAAGACAAAAAAAGCTTGCCGTAGCTTTCCAATGCCGATGTGAGAACAGATTTGTTGCCCTCCACCCTGCTGCTTCTGAGTACGGATATAAATCCGCATTTTGAAAGAGCGGGATGCTCAAAACGGGAAAATGCCTCCTGCTGGGTACTCATGCGCTCGCATATTTCGTATTTTATAAAGCTGATAAGCTCAATTATGCCCTCAAGACGTCTAACCTCCTCATTTACGCTAAGCGACATCAGCCAGCCTGCAGCGGCGGGACACAGGGCAATAAGTATATATCCGAGTATTCTGAATTCCATATCAGTCTTTTTCGATAAATATTTCCATACCGTCCTTACCCCTTTCAAGCCGTACAAAACGTGAAAAAACTCCGCATTCGCACAATCTTTTTATGTTTGGCTTTGAAAAAAGCGATTCTCTTGTCCCGCAGTGGACGGTGGCTATAAGCGGCACACCGCTGTTCTGTACGGAAAGTATGGCAGATATATCATCCGCCATGCCGATCTCATCACATATAATTACCTGCGGCGACATCATGCGTACTGCCAGCTCCATACCCTCCGGCTTGGAATATCCTGTGAGGATATCGCACATTCCGCAATCTCCCGCAAAACACGCCGGAAGTATTTCCCCCTTTTCGTCCACTACCGCCACACCGTATTTACGGGAAAGCTGTATTGCCATTTCGCGGATAAGTGTGGTTTTACCCACACCGGGAGATGAAAAAATCAGCATTGAATTAAGTCCTTCAAGAGCTATATTCCTCATTACAGGTGCGGCGCAACCCTCAATCCGCCGAGGAATGCGAATATTTATGCCGGTATAGTTATCCACAACACTGAGGACTCCGTTTTCGTAAAGTGCGTGACCGCATATTCCGGCGCGTATGCCGTCGGGAGTAACGATATATCCTTTTTTCAGTGTGTCGCCGTATCTGTAAACCGAGCCGGAGCACAGGCAATTTACAGTGTAGATTATATCGCGCGGAGCTGTGATGATGGCATTTTCCATTTTACAGGTTTCCATATTTTCGTTTACAAAAACACAACCGTTATAGGTGGAAAATGCCAGCGGCATATTCTCTCTCAGGCGTATTTCGCACACATTGCGCCCCATTCCTCGCTTTGCAAGGGCATATACCGCCTGCGATAAACGGGAAGGCAAGTACACCGCCGCTTTTATAAACCGCTCCATATATGCTCCTTTTTAAGTTCTTACTGCATTATATTTCCGATGTGTGCAATATATGAAAGAATTTGTGAAAAATAATTGACTTTACAGGTAAAATATGCTACAATCTATTATAATTAAAACATGGAGGTTTTGATATGAACACTGCTCTTTCGTCAGCAAAATGGATTTGGCATAATGATTACCACACCGAAAACACATATCTTGATTTTTACGACAAGCTTCGTGCAGAAAAAGGCAAAAAATACACCTTGTACATCAGTGTAGACTCCAACTATACGCTGTACATCAATCAAAAATTTGTTGAAAGCGGTCAGTTTGCCGATTACCTCAATTACAAGGTGTATGATACACTGGATATTACGGATTTTCTCAATGAGGGAGAAAATGAAATTCGCATTGTGGGCTACTGGCAGGGCAGAAACTGTTCCACCTATCGCAAGGAGCCCGCAGGTCTTCTGTATGCCGTTGAGTGTGACGGTAAAACCATAACTTCAAGCGGTGAAAATACACAGGTATGCCTCAATTCCTGCTTCAAATCCGAGGGAGTTCAGATGGTCAGCAACCAGCTTGGCTTCGGTTTTGAATATGATTGCACAAAGGAGGGCGAAAAAATCGCTCTTAAAAATGCCGATATTCAGGAAAAAGAGGTCATTCTCAATGCACGCCCCATCAAAAAGCTTGAAATCGGCGAACAGAAGCCCGCTAATATCATTGCCTGGGGCGAAATAAAGGACAGCGGAGAATACGGAACCATCGGCGAAAAAATGCAGAATGCTTACATGGCTTTCCGCTACAACGGTGCACCCAAGCCCATTCCCTGTGCGGACGGTATCAAGTTGGATGCAACCATTTCCGACAGCCTCGGTATTTACGTAATTGTGGACCTGGGAAGCGAATGTGTAGGCTATACAGACATTGAAATTGATGTGCCCGAGGAATGTGACATTCTCATCGGTCACGGTGAGCACCTTGAAGACCTTCGTGTAAGAGCATATGTGGGTGCACGTGTATTCACCAACCGCTACCACGCAAAAGCCGGTCTCAACAAGTTCTTCAATCCCATGCGCCGTATGGGTCTGAGATACCTCCAGCTCAACATTTACGCAAGAAGTGCCAAAATTCACTATGCAGGCATACGCCCCACGGTTTATCCCGTTAGCGACAAGCCATACTTCAAGTGCTCAGACCACTTGCACAACAAAATATATGAGGTATGTATAAACACCCTCAAGCACTGCATGCATGATCACTACGAGGACTGCCCCTGGAGAGAACAGGCTCTTTATGCCATGGATTCCAGAAACCAGATGCTGTGCGGATATTACTGCTTTGGCGAATATGATTTTGCAAAGGCTTCACTCAGACTTATTGCAAAATCAATCCGCGAGGACAATCTCACCGAGCTTTGCTCCCCTGCGCGTGTATCCATCACAATACCCTGCTTCTGCGCAATATTTGTAACACAGGTTTACGAATATGTGCTCCATTCGGGCAATACCGAATTTGCCTTTGAAATGCTGGATACCGTAAAACGCATTACCGATGAGTTTGTTTCCAGAATGGGTGACAAGGGTCTTATCAAGATACTGCATGAGCCTCAGTACTGGAACTTCTATGAATGGCAGACCGGCATGAACAGAGGTCACGGTGTAAAGAACCCTGATGACATGACCTACGATGCACCTCTCAATGCTTTTGTATCCATGGCGCTCAGCTCCCTTTCAAAAATAATGCTCATTGCGGATGACAAGCAAAGCTCCGAAAAGTACGCAAAGCTTCACAACGACCTTAATGCCGCCATGGACCGCGAGTTCTGGGATGATAAAATCAAGGCGTACAATACCTATCTTAACGTAAAAAGCGGTGAAAAATCTCACCTCAGCCAGCTTACCCAGGCACTTATTGTCTACTGCGGAGCCTGCCCCGAGGAAAAGCTGGATGACGTTCTTGAAAACATTGCACATGGAAACGGTTATGAGGCAACTCTCAGCCATAAGATATTCGTTTACGATGCACTCATGAAGCGCCCCGAAAAGTATGCAAGATTTGTACTGAACGAAATTGCCTCTCTTTGGGGACACATGCTTTATAACAACGCCACCACCTTCTGGGAAACCATCGACGGCGCCCAGGCATTCGCCAACGCGGGAAGCCTTTGCCACGGCTGGTCGGCTATCCCCGCTTACATCTACTACCGTTATGCGGCAGGTCTTAAAGCGGTGTTCGGCGGAAGTGTACGCTACTCGGTAGAGCCTGTTGATTGCGGACTTTACGAATGCGAAGCACTCATTACAACTCCCAACGGCGAAATCAAAACCAAATCCGCGAAATAATCACATTATAAAAACAAGACCACCGTTTGAACGCGGTGGTCTTGGCTTTTATTTCACTCTCGTTATAAGCTTTTGCTTGAATTCCTCGCGGGTCATGGTTTCAATGCCGTCGATAATGTCGATATTCATATCGTCCGCACGGCGTTTTATGTACTTTTTGCTTTGCTCATTGCCCGACATATATGTAGCAAGCATTATCTTTTTGGCATATTTTCCGCCGAAATGCTGTGCCATGGTATTAAGCTCGTAAAGGGCTTCTTTTTTTACCTCGCCGTTTTTACATGAAATGAATACAGGCACTATATCACGCATAAGCATTATATCTATCTCATTACGGGTGTCTCTTTCGCGGGTCATGGTTGTATCCTGAATAACTCCGTCCCAGTCAACGTAAATGCCGATATCCACATCGTCATAGTAGCCCGGTTGTTGTGCGGATATTTCATTTAACAGCACATATGCATACAATTCAAGAATATTTCCCGCCTTGGTAAGGCACTGATAAACCTGTTCATTTTTATAGCGGAAGGAAAGCACATTATCCTCACGGTACATATAATCATATATCAGCCCTGCATTTATAAGTGCATCCATAATACGCGGGTTGAGTGTTATATTCAAGCCTTTTTTCTCTGCAAATTCAAGGTCGATATATACAAACATCACATCGTCCGGCTTTGTAAACTGCTCAATATCGTAAAAAGAAGTACACTGGCGGTTCCAGTATCCGCAGCCCGACTTGCAGATATTCCACATAGTCTCTATATCCGCCTTGAAATCCTCGGTAAGATTCCACTCAAAATCGTTTTCGTCATTTACGATAAGTCCGCCGTTGAGTACGATGCTTTCCTCAATGGTCATCTGACTTTTTTCGGTCTGCGGTATGCTTTCGGCAAAAGCGATGGGTATCATTCTGCCGCTTCGCACATCCATCTGTACCATGGGTATATTATTCTGAGCTGAAACAGCACCCATAGCCGCAAGCAAAATTTCCTCACCGCCGGTAATATCAAGACAGCATTCGGGATTTTTCGACACTATATCCTGCAGAATACTAAAGGTATAGCCGTAATCACTTGCGCTGACAGGCTGATACTCAAGCTGTATGTCAAGTCCTTTGAGTTTTATGAAGTTTTCCAGTGAATTCCTGCGCTTTTCGCTCATAACCTTTTTAAAGCCCAGAAAAATTATTTTATCCGCACCCAGTCTCAGACCTGTTGCAATGTTATCAAGTTGACAGGTTTCGAAAATTTCAATTAATGTCATTACCTCACTCCTTAAAAACACTTTACAATATTTTACACCATATTTATATCCTTTTTGTTAACACCGTTAGACATTGCAACTTCTCATGAAAACATTGCAAAAACTAGTGTAAATATTGACATATTTTACGTTTGCTTTTATAATTTAGTCAAATATATTTTCAAGGAGATTTTTATGAATATAGCATTTGCCGGATTTCGCCACGGACACATTCTGGGGCTTTACAAAACCGCATCCGAGCATCCCGAGGTCACTATCAAGGGCTGTTTTGAGGATAACACACCCGCAAGAGAAGCGACGATTAAAAATATCGGGGCAGAGTTCTGCTACAACACCTACGAACAGCTGCTGGGTGACCCTCAGGTAGACGCCGTTGCTATCGGTGACTATTTTTCAAGACGCGGAAGTATGGTTATAAAGGCGCTGGAAAGCGGTAAGCATGTTATATGCGATAAGCCCGTATGCACCGACCTCAAGGAGCTTGACAGAATAGAAGAGCTGGTTAACAAAACAGGGCTTCAGGTATGCTGTATGCTGGATTTGCGTTACTGCACTCCCGCCATGGAAGTAAAGGCAATGATAGAGGATGGCGTTATAGGTGATGTGAAAACCGTAAACTTCACCGGGCAGCACTGTCTCGACTACGGTAACCGTCCCGCATGGTACTTTGAAGAAGGAAAGCAAGGCGGAACAATAAACGATATTGCCATTCACGGCATTGACCTTATCCGCTTTATGACCGGCAAAAATCTTACAAAGGTGAATTTTGCAAAATGCTGGAATGCTTTTGCAACACAAGAGCCGGATTTCAAGGACGGCGGACAATTTATTATCGAAATGGACGGAATCAGTGTAACCTCAGATGTTACCTATTCAGCACCTAAATTCAGCGGCACTCTCCCCACCTACTGGGAATTCTGCATATGGGGCACAGAGGGCATGATAAGCTTCAACCTTGCCGAAGAGTGCATAAAGCTTTACAAGGGCGAAAAAACGGTTATCCCCTGTCCCGCAAAGCCTATGGACTACCTCAACGCATTCATGAAAGAAATAAAGGGCGAAAAGACCATTATGGACACCAAGGGTGTGCTGGATTCCCAGCGTCAGACGCTTCTTATTCAACAATTTGCGGATAAACAGTAAGTAAAAACAAGAGCGCCTGCGGCAATGCCGCAGGCGCTCTTGCTATGAAAAAACTCTTTACAGTGAATAAGGAGAAAAACGTAAGTTAGTCTATGGTTACAAATACACCCTCGCCGCATTCCAGTCTGATGGTGTATTCGCCGTTTTCGTCGGGAGTAAGTACAGTAGGCTCGCCCTTGATGTAAGCAGTGACCTTGGTGTACTGCTCATCAAGAGTAAATCTTGCTTTTGCCTGATAGTGAGTAAGAAGCTCGCGCATATTTACAATGGTAAATGCCTTGCCCTTGCCATCTTTCTTTTCAAAACAGCCCACAAGCAGAGGAGACGGTTCGTCCCAGGGAGTATAACCCTTGATTTCCTTGATTGCAGGGAACTCAACGGGATTGGTCATTCTCAGATATGCGCAGGTTTCTTCGTTGTAGTTAACGTTGAATGCACCGATATTCTTGTATGCACAGTAAACATCGCTGAGCTTTCTGATTTCCTTTATAGTGTACTGAGTTGCATAGTAAAGAGGTGTGGGATTGCCGTTAAGGTCAACAATTGCCTCGGGGGTGAAGTTAGCCTCGGAGCCGTATGCCCAGTATACTATACCCTTACAGCCGAAGGACAGCATGGAATATATCTGCCAACGGTAAGAATCAACGTCTGCATGGCGCATGCTTGGGTTCCAGCCGTATGCCTGGATGTAAGCATAGAATTCCTTGTTGTTCTCACGTGCAGCACGTGCGAAATAGTTGATATTTTCAATGTAGTTTGCGTAGGTAGCCCTTTGGGTTTGATTCTCAAGCATACAACGCAAGGGATAAATATCCACACACATGGCGTCTGCAGGAGTAAGCTGAGCCCACTTTGTGCAATACTTATAGTAAAGCTCGGGGTCCGGATCGTAGTATTCGATTTTAGCAACGCCTGCACCGTATTTCAGCTGAGCCGCATTTGCGTACATGGGAAGCAGGTTGATGTGAGGATAACGGCCGGTTTCCTCAAGATACTTCTTTGCTCTTTCGGCAAGCTCGTCCATTTCGTCGGTACCGGGCTCGTCATTCAGGTAAGAACCTGTGTAGCAAACGTGATTTTCATATTCCTTGTACAATTCTTTGTCATAGCAGGTTTTTCTGTCGTCAAGGTATACTTCAATTCCCTCTTTGTCGCAGAAATCAAGAATCTTATCGCGTACTTCGCCATATGCGTTTTTGGGGTTTACAACAACCCAGTCAAAACCACAGTCGGCAAAAACCTTGAGATATTCCTCGTTTACCTGATCCGGCTGAAAGCTTCCTTTTGTACCCAGCTTAATGCGGTCGCGGGTAAAATAATCTTTGTCAAATTTCTTTTCCATGTCAATACTCCTTATATATTATTCAGCATTATTCGATGGTTACAAATGCGCCCTCACCGCACTCCAACGGGATCATGTATTCGCCGTTTTCATCGGGGGTAAGTACAGTAGGCTCACCCTTGATGTAAGCGGTAACCTTGGTGTACTGTTCATCAACGGTAAACTTGACCTTTGCTCTGAGATGAGTAATAAGCTCACGCATATTTACAACGGTAAATGCCTTACCTTTGCCTTCTTTAGCCTCAAAGCAGCCTACAAGCAGCGGCGAAGGCTTGTCAAAGTAGTCAATGGCATCTATCTTGATATCGGGGAATTCAACAGGATTGGTCATTCTCAGATATGCACAGGTTTCGGGATCGTAGTTGACATTGAATGCGCCGATATTCTTATATGTGCAGTAAACATCGCTTATTTTTCTGATTTCACCGATGACCTGCTTGGTATCACGGTAAACAGGTCTGGGATTGCCCTCGTGGTCAACCAGCGCCCATTGGGTATAGCTGGATTCAGCTCCGTAGGACCAGAAAACAATACCCTTACAGCCAAATGACAGCATGGAATATACCTGGAAACGCAGAGAGTCAACATCCGCATCGCGCTTTGTTCTGCACCAGCCGTAGCACTGAATGTAAGCAACAAATTCCTTGTTGTACTCACGTGCAACGCGTCCGAAGATATTGATATTCTCAATGTAGTTTCCGTAGGTAGCGTACTTCATATCAGGGTTGCAGTTAAGAGGATAAATGTCAACGGACATATATTTAGCCTTGGAAAGACCCGCCCATGTAGAAACGTGCTTATAGTACAAATCAGGGTCCGGATCGTAGTATTCGATAGCCGCAACATCTGCACCGTATTTGAGCTGAGCCGCATTTGCATACATGGGAAGCAGGTTAACGTGAGGATGACGTCCTGTTTCCTCGAGATATGCATTGGTCTTTTTGGAAAGCTCAGGCATATAGTCCGAGCCCGGCTCGTCGCTCAGATAAGAGCCTGTATAACATTCATGGTACTCATATTCCTTGAGTGCTTCCTTGTCGTTGTAGGTTTTTCTGTCGTCAAGGTACACCTCAATGCCGTTTTTGTCACAGAAATCCATTATTCTGTCACGTACATCACCGTATGCATTGCTGGGATTTACAACTACCCAGTCAAATCCGCATTCCCCAAAGGTCTTGAGATAATTGTCGTCCACATACTTGGGGTCAAAGCTTCCTTTTGTACCGAGCTTTATGCGGTCACGGGTAAAATATGCCTTGTCGAATTTCTTTTCCATGATAGTTCTCCTTTTAATCAATCGTTACAAGCACACCGTCACCGTATCCGAGTTTTATGGTGTACATGCCGTCTTCCGGTGTAAGAACAATGGGTTCACCTTTAATATAAGCTGTAAGCTTAGTACAGTTATTAACGGAAAATTTTACCGTTATCTTTCTTCTCTTTATAAGCTCGTTCATATTGACTATTGTCAGCGCCCTGCCATTGCCGTCACGCTTTTCAAAGCAACCGACCAAAAGCGGCTCTTCGGTATCAAAGCCGACCCAGTCGCACTTATAGGGATCAGACATATCGAGGTAGGGAGTTTCCTCGGTGCAGTTTACGTTGAATGCACCCAGGTTCTTGTACTGCATATAAACATCACCGATTTTCTTGACCTGGGCGTTTGCGTATTTTGCCGCGTAGTAAAGATCGGTAAGTGTTCCGTCCGGGTATATAAGGTCGTGTTCCTGTATAGAGCCCTTTCCGCCATAGCGCCACATAAAGAATCCCACACAGCCGAAGGTCATCATGCAGTACATCTGCCATATCATTTCCTCGGCGGTGGCATTACGCACACCTCTGTCCCAGGTGAACACCTGAATATATGCGTAAAATTCCTTGTTGTATTTACGGCATACGCTTGCAAAAACATTAAGGTTTTCAATATATTTATCATATGTAGCCTTTAACGGATTGGAGCGCAGGGGGTATACATCCACGCACATATGGTCTACGGGGGTAAGCTTTGCCCAGGTTTCGCAATACTTGCGGTAAATATCAGGGTCCTGGTCATAGTGCTCTATTTTTGCAACGCCCGCGCCGTATTTAAGCTGAGCCGCGTTTGCGTACATGGGCAAAAGGTTTACGTGTGGGTAATTTCCGTTTACCTCAAGGTACTTCTTGCATCTTTCGGCAACCTCGGGCATTTCGTCGGTGCCGGGCTCGTCCTTGATATAGGTTCCGCAATAGCTGGGGTGATGTATATATTCCTTGATTACCTCGGGGTCAAGACATACGTCTCTTTCGTCCATGTATGCCTCAATACCATTTTCGTCAAAAAAGTCCAATACCATTTCTCTTTCCTTGCCGTATGAGCAAGAGGGAACCACCTGAACAAGGTCAAATCCACAGTCGCGAAAGTCTTCAAGGTACTTTTTTGTGAGAAAAGCAGGGTTGAAACTTCCTTTTGCACCGAATTTCAGCCTTCTGCGCGTAATGTACTCTTTAGTATACATTTCTATATCCCTTCTTTAATCCCGACAGTATCACGTCAGGTTATTTTCAAACAGTTGTCCGATATAGCTTATTATGCCTTTTTATTCTCCACAATTTGACACAACAGAATAAAATATAAACATCCACTTCGCCTACATTATACACCATTTTGAAAAAAAGTCAATATACTATATTATTCACAGTGAGCATACTTCAAAATGTATAGTAGCTATTCACATTTTCAAAAAAACAGGCTGATGAAAATCATCAGCCTGCCAAAACCAATCATTATTTATATTTATGTATCTCAGCCAATAAAAATTACAGGTATCATAACGGGATATGGAAGCGTGAGCGAGGTTACCTCAACGTACACGCGGTTGGTAACATCGATTCTTTCGCCTGCACGTACCGTAAATTCAACGGATGCCTTTCCATAAATACCGTGGCCGCGCTGTATGTAGTCCAGCGCAAGGGTCTTCTGACAGTAGCCTGCTTCCCAGGTTTCGGGCAGAATAAGGCGCAGTTGAAGCTTTCTGGATTCATATACCGTGTCACGGCAGGTGAAAGTAAGCTTAACCTTTCTTTCTTCACCGGGGGTTACTCTGGGCGTCTTATCCAATTCAACCATAACATCAAAGGGACGGTTGTCGGTTATATCGTAGGAATAAGGCGAACGATTAAGGAAGTCCGAGCTGTGAAGGCGGTTATTTGCCTCAAAATCCTCGTCAGACACTTCGTCAACACCGTCTATAAAGCCGAAGGAAACTCTGTTGGCTCTCATTACCGCGGGCACAAGCGCCGCAACTCTGTCCTTAAGATTTGTACAGGTTTTTGCGATTCTGTGACTGTACATTCCGTTGATAAATGCTGTGACAATATTGTCACCCACAAACTCTTTCCACTCCTCGGGAATGGATTGAGTTCCTCCAACTATTCCCATTATGGAACCGACGGTTGCACCTGTGCAGTCGCTATCATCGCCGCAGTTAATCGCATAAAGAACGGAGTTTCTGAAATCGCCCTCGCCGTACAGAAGACCTATGGCAACAAAGCCCAGATTTCCGGGTGCCTGGAACCAGCCCAGATCCTTGTTGAATTCAACAACCTTTTCTCTTGTCTGGCTGTACTCAATGCCTTTATCGTAGCATTCCATAACCAGACGAACGGTCTGAGCAACTCTGCAATCCTCGGGTATCTTTTTGAGTCCGTATTCTATAAGCTTTCTTATATTGCTTTCCACATAAGCGGCACTTTCTATTGTAGCGGTAAATATTTCCGCATATGTACCCTCGTTGAGACCGTGGTCCACCATAGCATCCATAACAGCATATTTTACAGCCGTATCCACAACACCGGGACACAGAGAAGCCCAGATTTCACTGCGTATCCACGCTCCGTTAGAGGTCTTCCATTTGTCGTTGTCTATCTCACCGCTCATAGGAGGCAAAAGTCCGATACGGAGATTGCTTTTGGCAATGCCGTATTCATTGCAGTGGGGAGGAATCCAGTCCATCCAGTATTCTGCAAGTGTTTTTGTGCTGAAATAAGCAGGAGTTACATCTTCGATTGCGGCAAGCCATACAAGCTGCAGATCCAAATCGTCATTGGGGTAATTCTGTCCTTTTGGTGTGGCAAAATCGGTGATATTCTGAAATGTTCTCTTTCCCTCGTAGGGCGCACCCAAAGTTCCGCCGATATTTTTTCCCAACCAGCAGGCATGAAGCTTGTCAAGATATTTCTGTCTGTTCAATTTTATCATTATTTTTACCTCCGTATTTAGGTTTTGCACTTGCATTATATCACAAATTCTGATATAATAATAGTATAATCAAGGCTAAAATAGGTAAAATCGAATCACGAGGAGCTGATTGATACGTATCCCGAAAAACCCGAGGTGCAGAAAGGAAAGCATTACTGGTATGACGAGGACTGCTTCAAAGGCGGCGGATTTCATTATATCAACACCTATCTGCACAAAAACTATGATTTCAGAATGCATTCCCATCAGTTCTATGAAATGAATATAATCGCGGGCGGCACCGGCAGGCATTATATAAATGAAACCTATGTTGAAGCAAAGGCAGGGGATGTTTTCATTATACCGCCCGGCACCTCCCACGGGTATTACAGTGACAAGAAAATAGACATATACCACATACTTATAAAATCCGATTTTATAAAGCACTATAAAGAGGAGCTGACAAGTATGCGCGAATTCGGTATTTTGTTTGATGTTGAGCCGACAGTGCGCTCAGTTTCCTCCAAAAAATGCAACCTTACACTGACATACGACGAACTGAATGTAGTAAAACTCCAGCTTTCCGCAATCCTTGCGGCAGAAAAAGAGGAAAGTTATGTGTATCAAAATGTCCTTTCACTCGCTTTTATCTGCGGATTATGCGATGTTATGCGCAAAAAAATAACAGGTCAGAACTGCCATGGTGAGGGCTTTGAGCGTATTATAAGCGTAACCGAATATATCAAAAACAATCTGGACAGAGATTTGTCACTTGAGAACATTTCAAGAAATTCCAATCTTTCCAAAGCCACACTCAACCGCCTTTTCAGAGAATATCTGAATGTATCGCCCATGAAATATGTTATTGACTGCAGAAGTGCAAAGGCATACGAGCTGATTGCCGAAAACCGGCACACCAAAAGCGAAATCTCGCAAATGTGCGGATTTTATGACCTTTCGCATATGAATAAATACATCAAACAGCTTTAAAAAAACTAAGGAGCATCCTTGCGGATGCTCCTTTCAGACTGTCGAGAAAGTCGTGATACCGCGACGGAAAAATATATTTAAAAAAGACGAAAATAAATCAAAGAACAAATTAACAGCAGGTGATACATCGAATATCACCTGCTGTTTTTCGCTTTTTGCCGCTTCAAGCCTTATCGTACCTTTGTACGCCGACAGGCTTAAATCGGCAAAATATCCCTGTCTTTTCGAAAGTCTTACAGTGTGTCGATAGGTTTATCGACACACTGTAAGGAGCATCCTTGCGGATGCTCCTTTTTTGATTTTTATTCTATTGTTACAAATACGCCCTGACCGTTTTCGAGAGTCATGCTGAACACACCGTCAGTTGCGGTAAGTGCAACAGGCTCGCCCTTAACATAAGCGGTTGCGGTGGTGTAACCGTTAAGAGTGAAGGTGAAGTCAGCGGTTTTGTTCCAGGTAGGATCGTTCATGTTAACAACGGTAAATGCCTTGCCGTTTGTGCCATCCTTCTTTTCGAAGCAGCCTACAAGCAGAGGACTTGTGGACTGAACGTTGATTGCGGGGAATTCAATTGCGCCGGACATTTCCAGATAAGGAGTCTTTTCGGTGCAGTTGAGGTTGAATGCGCCCAGATTCTTGTACTGGCAGTAAACATCGGAAAGCTTCTTAACTTCCATGATGGTAGGCTGTGCGGCATAGTAGATATGAGTGGGAGTACCGTCTCTGTTAACCATACCGTATTCCTTGTAGCCCATACCGTCTACCCAATAATGCCAGTATACAAAGCCCTTACAACCGAAGGACAGCATGGAATATACCTGCCAACGGAAATCTGCTTCGGAAGGCTCACGCTTGGAAGCATTCCAGCCTACTGCCTGGATGTATGCCACAAAGTCCTTATTGTAGTCACGTGCCGCACGTGCGAAGATGTTGATGCTTTCAATATACTCAACATATGTGGGCTTGTTCTTATCGGAGTTGAGAGGATAAATATCAACAGACATTATCTTTGCATCGGAAAGGCTTGCCCAGGTAGCTACATGCTTGTAGTAAAGGTCGGGGTCGCCGTCGAAATATTCGATAGCTGCCGCACCTGCGCCCATCTTGAGCTGAGCTGCATTTGCGTACATAGGAAGCAGGTTTACATGGGGATGACGTCCGGTCTTTTCAAGGTAACCGTTCGCGATTTCAGCAAGAGCAGGCATTCTGTCTGTGCCGGGCTCGTCTTCAACATATGTACCGGTGTAGCTGGGGTGGAGGTAGTATTCCGCGTCGCTGGAGTAGTCGCTGAGAATAGCCTTATCATCAAGGTAAACTTCGATACCGTTTGCATCTGCGAAGTTGAGTATCTTGTTACGTACATCACCGCTTGAGTTGGAGGGAGTTACAACCAACCAGTCAAGACCCAGCTCTGCAACATATCTCAGATATTCGTCATCAACCTGATTGGGGTCGAAGTTAGCCTTTGTACCAACCTTAATACGGTCGCGCTTGAAGTAATCGGGAGAGTAAGCAGTGCTGATGTTAACACCCAGCATAGCCTTGATGAGACGTGTCATAACAGTTGCGGTTTCGCCTCTGGTGAGAAGTCCGGCAGGGTCAAAGGTATTGCCGGGCTTACCGTTTATAATACCATATGCACGTGCATTTTCAACAGCCGCCTTTTCAGCATCGGTAAGAGCCGCGGTATCTGCAAATGCGGGGTAGGTGTTCTTAATCATGCTGTAATCGCAATCATTGAGATAGTTGTTGATGAACTTAGCCATCTCAAGACGGGTGATGGAGTCCTCGGGACGGAATGCCGCCGCGTCGGTTACATCTGCATAGCCCTTTTCGATGGACCACTTGATGTAGGGGTCGTAGTACATACCTGTTGTGGTGCCGTCAGCTCCGCAAAGTCTGCCGAGTACGGTTACGAACATACCACGGGTCATGGAGTCATCGGGGCTGAATTCTGTTTCACTGGTTCCGCCGAACAGCTTGCGCGCGGAGGTGTAATCGATATAATCCTTTGCCCAGTGGTTGGGAGTATCTACATATTCCTTGCCGCTGGTACCCAGGTAGTATTCTGCAGCATGATTGGGAGAGAAGGTGATAAAGCCCTTGCCGTTTACATCCGAAAGAGTAACTATCTTCTCGGTTCCGTCTGCATCCTTGTACATTACAACATTACCGGTTGCAGTAGAATCTTTTACAAGGTAGTCTTCTTTGACGTAGCCTTCGGAAAGAGTTCCGCCGGGTACATAAGATACCTGTGATTTTTCACGGAAGGTGCTCATGCTGTCATAGTCTGCGGCAACCTGAACGGAAGCAAGGTAATCTCTTGCCGCCTGTTCGCTTTCAAAGAAGCCGATAGCCGCGATGTACATACCGCACTCGGTAGTACTGGGGTTAACGGGGTCAAAACGCATAGTTTCAATAAGGCCGTTCCATGCTCCCTCAGTCTTTTCAATAATACGGGCATCAAGAACAACATCATGCCACTTGCCGTCGTTTATGGTAGAGAACAGGAAGTCCGCCTTGGAGGTAAAATCGGGATATTCGCTGTTGGTCCAGAACAAAGCCGCGCCCTGATTCTTTGCAACAGATCTGTACTTAAGAGCGAAGTAAGGATACTTCATAGCATGGAACTTTTTGTCGCCGGTCTTAACGGTCATCATGACGTCAGTACTGGTAGCCTGAACAAAGTACATGCCTGCTTCGAGGTGGGAAGCGCCTCCGCTTACAAACCACGCTTGGCGGTCTTCTTCATTTGCAAAGTTCCAGTAAGCATCAACATCTTTAGCATTTTTGAGCGAATCTTCGGGCACGCCTACACCTTCTTCGAGCCACGCCTGTGCTTCTTCAGCGGTTTTAAAGAAGCCCATGCGTGAAATTTCTATAGTAGTATTTTCGTTACTTGCGTTGATGGGGTCAAGACGTATGCTGTTAATGGTGCCTGCCCAGGTATCAGCATATTTTTCTTTTTCGCGCAGGTCGATGATGGTAATTCCCCATTCGCCGTCTTTATTGGCAACACCGAAAAGTGCATCGGCATCCGAGGTAAACTTGGGGAATGTTTCATTGGTCCAGAAAATAGCTGCCTGATTGCTGTCAGCCTTTATCCTTGCCTTCATACCGAAGAAAGGATATTCAGCGGCGCTGAAGGGCTCTGCAATGGTGGTATTGATACGTACGTCACCGGAGGTGGACTGAATGAAAAATGTACCTTCTTCGCCGACGGAGCTCTTACCACCGTTGGTAGTCCACATAGCCTGTGTGGTAGAGTTTGTCATATCAAATGTAATTGCCTTGACATTTGCAAGGTCAACATTACCGATATCCGGCACAACAATTTCTTCTTTTACCGGCTCTGCGTTAGCACCCTTTTCAAGGTATGCGGTTGCATCAGCTTCACTCTTAAAGAAGCCCATACGGGAAATAATAACAGTAGTATCCGTATCGCTTCCGTTGATCGGGTCTAAACGGAGAGAGGTGATATTTTCTGCCCAGCTTCCGTCATACTTTTCGACCTCACGAAGGTCAACAACGGTAATTGCCCAGGTTTCATCGATTATAAGGTCGAACAAAGCGTCAGCCTTATCGGTAAATCCGGGGTATGTAGTATTTGTCCAGAAGAGAGCCATCTGGGGCTTGGTTGCCTTTGCCTTGTACTTCATACCAAAGTACGGATATTCAGCAGCGGCAAATTCCTTGTCTGCGAGTGTGGTCTTAATCTGCATGTCATTGTTGGTGGACTGCAGAAGATATGCTCCGCCGTCGGTAACGGCATAGCAACCGCCGGTAGACCACATGGCATTGTCTGCGGTAGTCATATCCCAGACAATTCCGTCGTCTGCAAAAGCGGTCATGGTGAAAGCAACCAAAACGATTGCCAACATCAAAAATAACTTTTTCATATTCTCCTCCTTAAGAGTATAATTTGGTATCTACATTATACACAATTTTTTAAAAAAGTCAATATACCAGTTTATGTATACTACCATACATTAAAATATATGGCGGTCGTACAGACGTTCGCAGACGGTGTGCCGCACAGCGCACCGAATACGGCATATAATGTTGACTAAGGAGGTTATATATAATAATGAACAATATTGTTTTAACAGCACTTGTGGCAACCTGCGGGACATGGTTTGTTACAGCGCTGGGCGCGGCAACCGTTATTTTCTGCAAAAAACCGCGTTACGGGCTTATGAATTTAATGCTGGGCTTTGCTTCCGGTGTAATGATAGCCGCATCCTTCTGGTCACTGTTACAGCCCGCCATTGAGCTTGCACGCAGGTCGGGAGAAATCCCGCCCTATCTTGTGGCGGCATCGGGATTTGTGTGCGGTGCGGTATTTATGTGGATTTCCGACAAAACCGTCACCTTCGCCGCCAAGCGAGCAAATGCGCAGCCCTCGGAGGGGTTCAACCGCATAGTAATGCTCATTCTTTCCATAACTTTACATAACATTCCGGAAGGTCTTGCGGTGGGTGTGGCATTCGGTGCTTTGCAAAGCGGTACATACACAACAGAAGAGCTAATGGGTGCAATAAGCGTTGCGGTAGGCATAGGGCTTCAGAACTTTCCGGAGGGTGCGGCGGTTTCGCTCCCGTTACGCAGAGAGGGCTACTCGCGGCGCAAATGTTTCTTCATGGGGCAGGCATCCGGTATGGTGGAGCCATTCGCGGGTGTTACGGGTGCTCTTCTTGTGGTGCACATGCAGGCAATTCTGCCTTTTGCTCTTTCCTTTGCGGCAGGTGCCATGATATTGGTGGCAGTTCATGAATTGATTCCCGAGTGTCAGAAAAACCGCAAAGCGCACCCGTATTTTGCCACTATGGGCATAGTAAGCGGTTTTACGGTGATGATGGTACTGGATGTAATGCTGGGATGATTTAAAAATTCGTTCGATTTAAGTTTTTCATAATAAACATTAATAAAATGTTCAAGAATAGTTGGTATAATATAGTATTAATGCTATTATTATATTACTATATCTTTTGAACAGAAAGGAAGCTTGAAATGGACAACAAATTTGAAAAAGGCGGAATTTCGGTACAAACCGAACATATATTTCCCATAATCAAAAGATGGCTTTATTCCGACAAGGAAATTTTTCTGCGTGAGCTGGTTTCCAATGCCAGTGACGCAATTACAAAATACCGCAGACTGGTTTCTCTCAATGAGGCAACAGACGACGGTGCTTCCCCTCGCATAGATGTTATCATCGACAAAGATAACAAAACCCTTACCGTTAAGGACAACGGTATCGGTATGTCCTCGGATGAAATCAAAAAGTACATCAACCAGATAGCTCTTTCGGGCGCACTTGAATTCATACAGAAATATGACGACGAAAAGAACGAGTCCGGCATCATCGGTCACTTCGGTCTGGGCTTTTATTCCGCTTTCATGGTGGCCGACACTGTGGATATAAAGACAAAATCCTTTGTGGAATCCGAAAAAGCGGCATTCTGGACCTGCAACGAAGCAGGTGAGTTCAGCATGGGAGAAGGCGATAAGGCCGAACGCGGTACAGAGGTTATCCTGCATGTAAATGACGACGAAAAGGATTTTCTCGACACTGCAAAATTGCGCTCCATTCTGGACAAATACTGCTCCTTTATGCCCATTGAAATCTATTTCACAGAGGTTGGCAAAGAGCCCGAAAAGAACGAGGACGGAACCGAAAAGCCCCTCTCCCCCATCAACGACACACAACCTCTTTGGCAAAAATCTCCCTCGGAATGCAAGGATGAGGACTACAAGGATTTTTACAAAAAGCTGTTCAATGACTACCGCGAACCGCTGTTCCAGGTGCACATAAACGCAGATTATCCCCTCAACTTCAAGGGTATAATCTACTTCCCCCGTCTTATGCACGAGTATGAAAACTTAGAGGGGCAGATAAAGCTTTACTATAACCAGGTATTCGTTGCGGACAATATAAAGGAAGTAATTCCCGAGTATCTCATGATGCTCAAGGGTGTTCTGGACTGTCCCGAGTTGCCTCTCAACGTTTCCAGAAGCTACCTGCAGAATAACGGATATGTCTCCAAAATATCCGCTCACATCATAAAGAAAATTGCCGACAAGCTAAACTCCCTGTTCAACACGGAGCGCGAGAACTATGAAAGCTTCTGGGATGACATAAAGCCCTTTATTGAATACGGCTGTATGCGTGACAAAAAATTCTTCGACCGCGTAAAGGACATTATCCTTTTCAAGACCACCGATGGCAAATATGTTACACGTGCGGAGTATGCCGAAGGCAAAATCAAAGACAAAATCTATTATGCTACCGACGCTGTTCAGCAGAACAGATATATCGAGCTTCTCAAGAGTCAGGACATTACCGTTGTTATGCTCAATGCCATGATAGACCAGCAGTTTATTTCTTTCCTGGAAAAGGAAGCGGAAATGAAGTTCGTGCGTGTTGACTCCGACATGGACGACGCTCTCAAGAGCGAAAACGACGTTACCGAAAACGAAATTCTGAAGGATTTCTTCAAAGAAGCTCTTGATAAAAAGGATATGGAAGTCAAGTGCGAAATGCTCAAGGATGAAAATATCCCTGCGGTAATTCTGCTTTCAGAACAGCAAAGACGTTTTGCGGATATGATGAAGATGTATTCCAGAAACGACATCGGCATGCCTCCCATGCCAACCGATGAAAAGCTTGTCATCAACATGGCAAGCTCGCTTATAAAGAAAGTTGAGAGCATGATTGCCTCTGCCGACGGCAAGGAAAAGGCGGCTAAAATAGCAAAGCAGATATACATGCTTGCCGTAATATCCCAGCGCTCGCTGACAGTTGAGGAAATGAACGACTTCATCAGCAGCTCTCAGGATATACTTCTCAATTCATGAGTACCGTCGCCGCAATATCCACCCCCTACGGAAAGGGCGGTGTAGCCGTTATACGCATTTCGGGCGAGGATGCTTTCGGTGTGGCTGACAGATGCTTCAAGCCGAATTACAGACAGTCCGTTATGGATTTTCCCTCCCGTCATGCGGTGTACGGCGGTGTAATAAAGGACGGCGTTGTTATCGATCACGGCGTACTTACACGCTTTTCCTCACCCAATTCATTTACAGGTGAGGACATGGTGGAAATATCCTGCCACGGCGGTGTACAGATAACTGCAATGGTGCTGGAGGCGGCGCTGTGCTCAGGCGCCGTCATGGCACAGGCGGGCGAATTTACCAAACGCGCCTTTTTGAACGGTAAACTTACTCTTACGCAAGCGGAAGCCGTTGCGGAGCTTCTTGATGCAGGCAGTGAGGCGGCGGCGCTTCTTTCTCACAGCCAGCTTTCGGGAAAGCTCAGCAAAAAGCTGGATGAAATACACGACAATCTGGTGCGCGTGGTATCCACTCTCTATGCCTCCATCGACTACCCCGAGGAGGACCTTGAGGATATGGACGACTGTCAGCTTGAAAAAGAAGTAACCGAAATTCTCCGACTGACGGATATTCTCAAGGCCTCTTACAAAACGGGAAAAGCCGTTACGGGCGGTGTGGATACTGCAATTGTGGGAAAACCCAATGCAGGAAAGTCCTCATTGTTCAACGCACTTGCAGGTGAAAGCAGAGCCATTGTCACCGATATTCCCGGTACTACACGCGATGTTATCGATATTCGTGTAAACGTGGGAAACATACTTCTCAATCTGCACGACACTGCAGGAATACGTGACAATACTGACGACGCGGTGGAAAAAATCGGTGTGGGGCTGTCCTTGGAGCTTATGGAAAAGAGTGAGCTTATACTGGCGGTTTTCGACGGTTCAAAGCCACTGAGTGAGGACGACCTATACATTATTGATTCACTCAAAAACTCAAGCAAGCAGGTTATTGCCGTTATAAACAAAAATGACACCGATACATTTTCGGTGCCGGACATTCCATTTGACAATGTGTGTATCAGTGCCAAAAGCAGCGACGGTCTGAATGAGCTTTACGAAAAAATAACCCTGCTTTATGACAGTCAGCGCATCAACCCCTCCGACGGCGGTCTTATAACCAATGCCCGTCAGTATGCCGACATCTGCAAGACCCGCGAAAAGGTTGCGGATGCTCTTGACAATCTTAAAAACGGCATGAAGGATATGTGCGGAATGCTACTTGAAAGTGCGCTTGCAGAGCTTGGCGAGCTGGATGGCAGAAGCGTCAGCCGTGAAATAGTAGACAGCATTTTTTCACGCTTCTGCGTGGGAAAATAGACGTTATAAAATTTACCGATTACGGAGTAATTTATGGAACTTAATTGCGATATAGCCGTTGTGGGCGGAGGGCATGCCGGTATCGAAGCTTCTCTTGCCGCGGCGAGAATGGGGCTTAAAACCATACTTTTCACGCTCAATCTGGACGCAGTGGGAAACATGCCCTGCAACCCTTCCATCGGCGGAACGGGAAAGGGACATCTTGTTTACGAAATAGATGCCCTGGGCGGTCAGATGGGACGCACGGCAGATGAGGTTTGTCTGCAAAGCCGCATGCTCAATCTGGGAAAGGGCGTGGCGGTGCATTCACTGCGTATGCAGGCAGACCGCAGACGCTATCAGATTTTGATGAAAAAAACCATCGAAAACACACAAAACCTTTCGCTCATTCAAGCCGAGGTAACAGCCATCTCCAAAACAGAAAACGGATTTGACGTCACCACACGTTACGGTGCGGTTTTCAATGCGAAAGCTGTCATAATCTGTGCGGGAACATATCTGTGCGGACGTGTAATTGTGGGAGATGTGTCTTTTTCGTCAGGCCCCGACAACATGCATCCCGCAAACTATCTCACCGACAGCCTTAAAGCGCTGGGCATAGATATTCTTCGCTTCAAAACGGGCACTCCCGCACGCATACACCGCGACACAATTGATTACTCGGTGCTTGAAGAACAGTGCGGAGACGAAAATCCATACAGCTTTTCCTATTACACCGACCGGGAAGAATTCACCTCGCGAAATCAGAAAAAGTGCTATATTGCTTACACGAATGCCGAAACTCACAGAATAATAAAGGAAAACCTCCACCGCTCGCCTCTTTATTCGGGCAATATACGCGGTGTAGGACCGCGATACTGTCCCAGTATTGAGGATAAAGTAGTGAGATTTTCCGACAAGGAGCGCCATCAGCTGTTTTTAGAGCCAATGGGTGAGGATACAGCCGAAATATACGTCCAGGGGCTTAGCTCTTCTCTGCCCGAGGACGTACAGCGTGACCTTCTTCACTCCATAAAAGGTCTTGAAAATGCACTTATAATGCGTACAGCTTACGCCATCGAATACGACTGTATCGACCCTACCCAGCTTAAGCCCACACTGGAATTCAAAAATGTCCCGGGGCTTTACGGGGCAGGTCAGTTCAACGGCACATCGGGCTACGAGGAAGCCGCCGCACAGGGACTTGTGGCGGGCATCAATGCGGCACTTAAGCTTAAAGGTGGCGAGCCCATGATACTCACCCGCGATTCCTCTTACATCGGCACACTTATTGACGACCTTGTAACAAAGGGCACAAATGAGCCTTACCGCATTATGACCTCACGCTGTGAATACCGTCTTGTGCTCCGTCAGGATAACGCCGACAGACGTCTTATGGGGTACGGCATGAAGGCAGGACTGCTGGGTGAAAAATACATTGCGGACAAAACCGCACTGTTTGATGCCATTGACAGCGAAATAGCCCGTGCAGAAAAAGCGGTCATACCCCCCTCAGACACGGTGAACAGAATACTTGCCGAGGCGGGCTCCTGTGAAATATCAACAGGTATGAAGCTTGCCGAGCTTTTACGGCGCCCCGAGCTTGATTACAGTATTCTTGCTCCTGCGGATGTCACGCGTCCCGACTACGGCAAGGACAGCGAACAGGTATTCCGACGCGCTCAGATAGAGCTGAAATATGCAGGCTACATCAAAAAGCAATATCTTGAAATTGAGTCCTTCAAAAAGCTGGAGCAAAAGCGACTGCCCGAAAATTTCGACTATTCCGCCATAAAGGGAATACGTCTGGAAGCGGCTCAGAAGCTTAACAAGATTAAGCCCGAAAGCATCGGTCAGGCTTCACGTATTTCGGGCATATCACCTGCGGATATTTCGGTACTGCTGATATACTTCAATATGAAGTAAGGCATTTTGCGATTTTACCCACAATATCCATAATTTTGAATTTAACCTTATACGTCATGGGCGCTTCGGTGTCCATGACAGTTATTTTTTGCTTTTCAACCGACGGCTTCAGACAATAGGTCGGGTATATTATGCACCACCAGTTCTTACCCTCCGCCTTGCCCAGATTCACTCTCAGCGAATGATATTTTCCCGCAGGAAGGTGTACACTGCCGTAATTTCTTGCGGGATAATATTCCTTATCGAAATCAATACTTACACCGTATTCTTTTTGTGCATTACGGGCAGTTTCAAGTATAATCGGTATATTATTACGTATTATCTCACGGGCACTCTGTATATCGGTACAGTCTTTAAGTAAAATATTGCTGACTGCTATAATCTCGTCCCGGACCTTAAGCTTTAAATCCTGGTCATAGTCGCTGTCGGAATTAGCCACAACGTGTATTCGTATAACATTATCGTATAATTCAAAGTCCTCACTTCCCGGCAGAAATGACGCAATGCCCAGTGCCGTCAAAAAGGATATAAGTATCATTAAGTATCTGTTTTTTGTTATGCAATGTATCAATTCAATTCACCTCAAAATAATTATTGACACAAAGCCAAAAAAGTATTATAATAATTACACAATTCTTGAATATACTCTCACACCATATCAATATATAAAACCATAAGGAAAAAATATGAAAATAATTATCTTCGGATGCGGTAAAATCGGCTCCATTATTATTGAAAGCCTGGCGGGCGAAGGCCACGATATTGTGGCGATAGATAGGTCCGCGCAAGCAGTGGAAGAGGTTACGAACACATACGACGTTATTGGTCTGTGCGGAAACGGTGTTGACTCCGACACCATGCAGGAGGCAGGCATAGATGAATGCGACCTTTTTGTTGCGGTAACAGGCTCGGACGAATTAAATATGCTGGGATGCTTTATGGCACGCAAAATGGGTGCGAAGTATACCATTGCGCGTATACGCAACCCCGAGTACAACGACGAAAGCCTCGGGCTTTTCAAGCAGCATCTTGACCTCACCGTCGCTCTCAACCCCGACCGCTCCATCGCTCACGAAATATTCAAGGTTCTCAGATTTCCCTCTGCCGTAAAGGTAGACACCTTTTCCCAGCGAAATCTGGAAATTGTGGAGCTTATAGTAAAAGCAGACTCTCCGTTTGCAGGCATGACGCTGGCACAGCTTCGTAAATCACATTCCGAGAAATTTCTGGTGTGCAATGTTATGCGTGACAGCGAAATATATATACCCGACGGTAATTTTGAAATCCGCGTAGGCGACAGAATAGGACTTACTGCCTCTCACAGCGAGGTGCTCAAGCTCCTGAAGAATCTGGGAATGCCCCAAAAGCAGCCCACAAGCGTAATGCTGTTGGGTGCAAGCCGAATTTCCTATTACCTTGCCAAAATGCTTCTGTCAGCAGGCATTTCCGTCAAGATTATCGAGCGTGATGCGGCAAGGTGTGCCGAATTCTCCAATGCTCTGCCCGGCGCTGTAATGATAGCCGGTGACGGCATGCAACAGGACGTGCTTCTTGAAGAGGGAATTTCCTCGGTAGACGCCTTTGTGGCACTGACCGGAACGGATGAAGAAAATATTCTCAGTTCATTTTTTGCTGTATGGCAGCATGTTCCGACGGTTATCGCAAAGGTTAACCGCCCCGAGCTTGCTACCACTGCCGAAATGCTGGGACTGGAGTGTATAGTTTCCCCTAAAACCACCGTAGGAAACATACTTTCGAGATATGTGCGTGCGCTGCACAACTCCATGGGAAGCAATGTTGAAACACTTTACAAGCTGTACGACGGACGTGCGGAGCTTTTGGAATTCAATGTCGCACCTGATTTTGATTACGTCAATATTCCGCTTCGTGACATGACCCTCAAGCCGAACATCCTTATTGCAGGTATTGTACGCGGAAGAAAGCCAATTATCCCCTCAGGTGATGACGTTATCCTTTCGGGCGACAGAGTTATAATCATGGCAGCAGGTCATCAGCTTAACGACCTCAGCGACATTGTGCACTGAAAGGAGCCTAAATGAATAAAAAACTTGTTTTCAGTGTTGTAGGGCGATTGATGGAGTTTATGGCGCTGGCACTCATGCTCCCCATGGCCGTATCCCTTATTTACCGCGAAAAAGTCTTTATTTATTTTATAATAACCGCCGTAATATCTTTTTCATCAGGACTTATACTCTGCTTTTTAACACGCAACCACAGCAGTATGATGTACGCCAAAGAGGGCTTTATTATAGTAACGCTGGCGTGGGTATTCGCGTCAGTCATCGGCGCTATCCCCTTTTTTATAAGCGGTGAGATACCCAATTTTGCCGATGCACTTTTTGAAACCGTCAGTGGATTTACAACCACCGGTGCTTCAATTCTGACGGATGTGGAAAGGCTGAGCCACGGCATGCTGTTCTGGCGAAGCTTTACACACTGGATAGGCGGCATGGGTGTTCTGGTATTTATTCTTGCCTTTATTTCGGGCATTTCAGACCGCTCGATTCATATTCTGCGTGCCGAAATGCCGGGGCCTATTGTAGGTAAATTGATGCCGCGTGCGAAAGACACCTCTAAAATTCTGTATATTATGTATATAGTAATTACACTGGTACAGATTGCGTTGCTTCTGGCAGGCGGAATGCCTCTGTTTGACAGTGTCATTCACGCTTTCGGTACGGCAGGCACAGGCGGTTTCGGAATAAAAGCTGACAGTATTGCAGGATACTCTCCATATCTGCAATGGGTCATAGGTGCTTTCATGCTGATATTCGGCATAAACTTCAACCTTTACTATCTTGCTACCATCAAGCGCTTCCGCTCCATACTCAAAAGTACGGAGTTGTGGGTATATATCGGAATAGTGGCAGTTTCGGTGCTTCTTATCACAACAAATCTTTACGGTACTTACGGCAGTTTTTCCGATACATTGCGCAATGCTTTTTTTCAGGTATCTTCCATAATCACAACTACGGGCTATGCCACCGCGGACTTTAATCTTTGGCCATCGTTTTCAAAAGCCGTTCTGATTCTTCTCATGATTACAGGAGCATGTGCCGGATCTACCGCAGGCGGACTAAAAATATCCCGTATAGTAATAATCTTCAGAATGATAGGCAGAGAATTCCGACGTATGATTCATCCACGTTCCGTATACGCCGTACGCTTTGAGGGCAAGGATGTGGACGAGCAGGTTCAGCGCAGTGTAACAACATATTTTGCAATCTATATAATCTGTATTTTCGCGGTGTTTCTCATGCTGTCCTTCGAGCCTTTTGATTTTGAAACAAACTTCACCGCTTCCATCGCCTGCTTCAACAACGTAGGTCCGGGTCTTGCAATGGTAGGGCCTATGGGAAGCTATGCGGGCTATTCAACAATATCAAAGCTTATTCTCTCCCTGGCGATGCTTCTGGGTAGACTTGAAATATTCCCCATACTCAT
Organism: Oscillospiraceae bacterium; assembly: GCA_015065085.1. Lineage (NCBI taxonomy): Bacteria > Bacillati > Bacillota > Clostridia > Eubacteriales > Oscillospiraceae > Oscillospiraceae bacterium. The sequence goes on from SVQW01000006.1 coordinate 37,958, forward strand.
TGCCATGTTCCCGTCCAGCTGGACAAACAGAAGATAATAAAAAAATCTGTAAAATCTCAAAATGAGATTTTACAGATTTTTATTTTTACCAAATTATTCTTTGAAAGTAAAGCTTGAAAGAATTTCGTTCACGTTCTGCAAATGAGTATCAAACAGCTGAGTACGTGCAGCATAGGTTATTGTGTGGACAATGCCGTCCTTGAGTACAAACACCTGCATGTATTTATAGTCTAATCCGCCGATGGATACTTCGTATATATACTGTTTTGCATCACATCCGCCAACCTTTATATCGGCAGGTTCTCCGAAATCGGTTTCTCCGAACACGGTGTTCCACTGGGAAGCAAAGCTTTCGGGGAGACCCGAAATATAATCATCCAGTGTTGCAAAATCGCCCAGGCTAAAGGATGAAACAGACACATTTGAGGGATCGTTTGCCGAAACATACAGGCACGCCATTCCATCGTTCATCTGGGTCTGCCAGGTGTCGGGATAGTAGAACTTATATTCAACCGCATTGTTGGTGAATTCCAGCTTGCCCACGGGATGTCCGCCCATGGTTTGCTTAGTGCAGGCGGTAAACGCCAGCACACTTGCAAGGCAAAAAACAGCCAAAAGAAATGCAATAAATCTTTTCATATTATTTTATTCTCCTTTAGGCACAAGGTAGTCCAGAGGATTTCGTGATGTACCGTCCCCCATGCGAACCTCAAAGTGAATGTGGTTACCGGTGGAATCACCCGTAGAGCCTACCTCTCCGATAATTGTTCCCTGAGCCACAATGTCGCCCACAGAAACGTAAATGTCATTCATGTGCGCATAAAATGTCTCTTTTCCGTCGGGATGACGAATGATTACCATTTTTCCGTAACCGTTATGGTAATTTCCCGCCTTTTCAACAACACCGCTTGCCGCAGCAAGAATAGGTGTTCCGCGCGGTGCACGCATATCAATTCCGTTATGATATTCCATGTAGGAATGATCTCTGAGACGCCAACCGTAAGGCTCATCAACATTGCCGTCGATAGGCCATACCATAAGTTTTTCTATATCATCAGGTGCGCTTTCGGGAACAGGCTTGAGACCTTTTACAATAATCTTATCAACGGTTGCCTTCACAACCTCTTCCCCCACAACAGTGCGGGATTCCTCCTTGCCGTTTACGTAAACCACCTTTTCGGTAATACGTTTTGTACCGTTTTTACCCTGTTGCTTTACGTATTTGGAGGTTGTGTACATATTAGAGTTGTATTCGTACACGGTGGTGAATTCCTCTTCCACCGTTTTTTCTTCATATATCTCGGTTTTGTAGCTGATTTCCAGTATCTTTTCGTCTTCAATGGCATATGCATTCGAAAAGTCCACCGAATCATTACTTACCGGAGCGGGGATATTTCGTATGACAACAGGAGCAGTTTCCACATTGCCCGAGCCCGGAACAGGCTGTGCGGACAGAACCATATTTTCAGGTCCTCTGCCCAGCATTTCCTTAAGCTCATCGCTGCTTTTAATGGCATCCTGGGGATAGTCCTGACGCAAAATCTGTATTCCGTTGGCTATCTCACTTCCATCGCCCGTAATCTCGTTGAGAACAGTCTGTATCTCCTGCTTATCTTCAAGCGGAGCGACAAAGGTTCCGTCGATGTAAAGACCGTAAGCTGTGGTGTAATCCTTTTTAGCCTCTGCCATAATATCGGCATAAAGCACCGTTCCCGAAACATAATTCGGATCAGCTGTTTTGGAGGCGGAATAGGTGATATTATTTGAAAGCTTCACCGCAACACCCGTGCTCTCGGAAAGGTTATCCTCCACGGCGCGAAGTACATCTTCCATCATTTTTTTGCTTTCGACGGTACCCATATCCTTTCCGTCGTAAAAAACATTCAGCACCACCCGCTCGGAGGTAGCATTGAAGATATACACACCCACAACCAGTGCCATTACAGCGGGAAATATGTAACAGGCACGGCGTCTGAGACTGTCGGCGATGTTGATAAATTTTATAAAGCTGTTTTCGCTGTCAGCGCGTCTTTTAAGGCGTGCCGCCTTAAAGCGCGAAGGCAAGGAATGAAGCTTGGGAATAAAATTGAGTACTTTAAGCATAACCGCCCAACCCGTACTTTTACAACTGTTTTCGCTGTATCCGCAGGGATGGCTGACTACATCGCCGTAACGCTTTTTCATCTTTGACGAGGTATGGCGGTCCTTTTCGGAAACGTACATGTAAAGAGCATTGAAAAAACTGTCGCCTACCCCAAGTCCTGAAGAGCAAAAGCACAGAAAAAGACTTACAAATCCGGGCGAATAGCTTTCGGATGAAAGGGTGTAGTACGCAGCATTTTTATAGCGCTCTTTATTTTTGAACTTATTCATCAGGGATTTAACACGCCCAATGAGGGTAACCCTGTTTTCGCGGTTTTGTTGCCGCATGAAGTCACTCCTTTTTTTAATCGTGACGGCTTTTGTTTTTTTCCGCAAAAAGCCATGAACGCAAAATGCGCCCAATCATTCACAATATTCAATCATTCTGATAAAGGGGTAAAAAACTCACTTTGGCTATTATATCCTAAAATCGGTTAAATTGCAACCCTTTTAGGTCAGGTTTTTATGTATATACTGCATAAAAACCGCGATTTTAACGTTATATTATAATTGAGTTCACAATTTTGTTAATTTATTATTATATTTTTATTTCTATTCGATGAATTATGCTTACGTTGAAAAACCTTTGTAAAATTTGCGTGTGCCACTTGAAATTACATCCAAGTGGGTGTATAATAGTACGTGAAATAACGTATTGGAGACTATTATATGCAGAATTTTGATATATCCGTTCACCAGACACGCATCCGCGGAGTTTTTTTTCATGCTGACGGTATAAGCAATGAAACGGCACTGAAAGCCATAACCTATTATGCGCTTGAGCTTATTTCCATTGGATTGTCGCCTGCCGAGCTGTGTACAAGCGGAAAGCTTATTTCCTACAAAATAAATCTTAAATACGGCATTGAAAATACAGATATGTACGTGCGTATTGACGATGTTACCACCAACCGCCCACTTATCGCTGCGCCCTCCAAAGAAGCGGTGTCGGATAAAACCGAAGCATGTGATGCTGAAGAATGGGTGTGCATCTGCGGAAAAACCAATACCACCAATTTCTGCACATTTTGCGGAACGCGCCGCGAACCGCTTGAAACCGGCTATTGCGGTGAATGCGGACGCAGAATACATAAAGGAGACAATTTCTGCGCACACTGCGGAGCAAGAGTAAATTAACTATTACCGAAAGGACTACATAAAATGAAACAGTATCTTATTAAATCAATGGACAAAAAGGATTTTTCCAAGGCAAACACCGCCGAAATATGCAACTTCCAGTGGATGGATAACGGCTATGAGCCAAAAACTCAGGCATGGGTAGTATTTGTAGCAGGAGAAGGCTTCCATGTACGTCTGAGAAGCTACGAAAAGAACCCCAAGGCAACCTATAAAAACTATATGGATCATGTATGCGAAGATGCCTGCATGGAATTCTTCTTCAACTTCAAGCCCGAAAACGGCGATACATATATAAACTTCGAGGCAAACCCCCTCGGAACTCTCAACAGCAGTGTTGGTGAAGGACGCCACGGTCGCCGTCCCGTAAAGGAATGGTGGGGCACTCTTCCCGAAATAACCGCCACTGTTGAAGAGGATTACTGGCAGCTTGAATACTGTCTTGACCTGGAAAGACTTGAAAAGGTGTTCGGAAAAATCAACACCGAAAAGGGTGCAAAATACCGCGGAAACTTCTACAAATGCGGTGACGAAACGGATTTTGAGCATTATGGCATATGGAATCCCGTAAACAGAGAAAAACCGGATTACCATTGCCCCGACCAGTTCGGTGAACTGGTTATGGATTGACGGAGGAAAAAATGTACTCTAAAATCACTTCTCTAATGGAAGAATGCGGAGAAATTGTACTGTCGGCACGTGACATTACGGGCGGAATCATAAAGAAACCCGGTGATGCCAATTATGTCACAAACTACGACATAAAGGTACAGCAGTTGCTTATTGAGCAATTAAAGGAATTGCTTCCCGAGGCACAGTTTATTGCCGAGGAAGGTGAAGACCCGCAAAGTACGGCACAAAAACTGGAATCGGGCTACACTTTTATAATCGACCCCATCGACGGCACCACAAACTTTATAAAGGGCTTTGACCACAGCGGTATTTCCATTGCTTTATGTTACCACTCCGAAGCTATTTTCGGCGCTGTGTACAATCCCTACACGCGTCAGATGTACACTGCCAAACGCGGTTGCGGAGCATATATCAACGGCAAGCGCATTACGGTGCATAACGGCGGTATTGCAGACGGTATCGTATCCTTCGGTACGACTCCCTATCACCGTGAACGTACTGCCGAAACCATGCGTATGCTTGAAAAATTTCTCACTGTCTCCATGGACATCCGCCGTACCGGAAGCGCGGCGCTGGACTTATGCGATGTGGCTTGTCAGCGAAGCAATTTGTTTTTCGAATTAGAGCTTCAACCCTGGGATTACGCGGCAGGCTCGCTTATAATAACCGAGGCGGGCGGTGTGGTTACCACTCTTCAGAATACCGCGCTTCGCTTCGACCGACCTTGCTCTGTGCTTGCGGGAACTCCCAAGGCACACAGAGAAGCTTTGGCGATGTTTTAATGATATTAACCGGATGTAAAGTTACCTTTACATCCGGTTTTTGTTACCCGAATATTTCCTTTACCAGCTTTTCATACAGTATATTGTTTACCGAATAGTCTGTATTGGCGTTATAAATACTCTCCAATTCCATATGTGCAAAATATGCCTCAGCCATGGAATCGGCGGCGCGGAGAATAAGCTTATCCTTACACTTATTAAGAAATCTCAGTTTGTTTTTTGATCTTGACACCGTTACCTTATCGGTAAAACGCGCCATATTGAAAACATGATACCAGTCATCACGGCTCTCGCACTCGTTTTCAATACCAAACGCCATATCCAGTTCAGGGAGCCATACACCGTTTATTTTTTCAAAATCCAACGGAGAAACCGAAACCGTAACGGGCTGGTCGTACCGTGCCGCCGTACTGACAATTTCCTCCATGGCGAGATAAGCTCCACCCGGCTTATCCAGCACAAGACATTTCTTTGAAGCACGCCCGAGAAATGCCCCGCTTTTATGTAAGCCGTCCTTGCATATCACATTTATAAGGCGGTTTTCCCGAATAAAACCCGTTCCGCGCACAAAATCACGGTCACAAAAGCGTTTAATTGCGCAAAACATCTTGTCAAACCGGAAATTTTCTGTTATAATATTATTATAGGAATTTTCCAGCTCCAGAGAGGCGCGCAGAAATGAGTAGCTTTTGCCGAAAGCGGCACTGCTTTTTTTACAAAGGTCTATTATTTCATTGCGTCTTTCTTTAAGTGCGTTTTCGTCCGCTTTGCCGGTATTGAGCACAATTTCAACCGCACCCGGGTATTTGGGCTCGGTGATATGCGGAGATGTGCCATCCACAATGCAGGTATCCCGAGAACGGATTATTATGCCGTCGAAAGAATCAGGGTCAAAGGAACAGGAAAAAAGCTCATATTCGCTTGAGCGCTCCCTGCATTCCCGGGCTATTTTTCGTATAAGTGCGGATTTTCCGCTTCCGCAGGTGCCTTTCAGAATGTAAACGCGTTTATATTTTTCCGGATCGAATATGCTGTCAAAAAGGCTTTTAAAGCCGTACGCTGTGCAAGCACAGGCAAACACCGGGTCTTTTTCATATATCGGCATAATAATCACTCCATTAATATATTTGAGCAAAATCAGAGCTTACTCTGTAATATACTATGCAAATACATAAAAAATGCTATTTTGAAAGGTATGGTAAAAAATATGAAAGCTATTGTTCTTGCCGCAGGCAAAGGTAAACGACTTCTTTCTGAGGAGTGCCATATTCCCAAAGGAATGCGCCTTGTGTGCGGAAAGCCGCTTCTGGGATATGTTACCGAAACCATTGATTTTATCGATGCAAAGGATATACATATAGTTGTAGGCTTTGAAAAGGAAAAAATTATAGAGGCATTCAAGGACAGAGGTTATAATTTCCCCGTTCAGGACAAAATGCTGGGCACGGGTCATGCTGTCGAATGCGCTTACGAGGGTCTTAAGGACTATGACGGTGAATTGGTGGTCATCTGCGGAGATACCCCGCTTATCGAAAAAAGCACTATTCTTGCCATGATAGAACAGCACAGAAAAAATAAAAATTCCTGCACAATCCTCTCCTGCATTGGTGAAAAGGGTCTTGCACTGGGAAGAATGGTTCATGACGAAAACGGAAAGCTGACCGGTATTGTAGAGCACAAGGACTGCACACCCGAACAGCTTGAAATCTGCGAATACAACGCCGCAACATATATTTTCGACGCAAAAGCCATGTTCAGAGCGTTGGAAAAAGTAGGCTACAACAACAATCAGGGTGAAAAGTATCTGACTGACGTACCCATGATAATGTTACAAGAAGGTCTGAATGTTGAGTCATACGCTTCACAAAACAGCTATGAAATTCTGGGTGTAAACACTCCCGAGGACCTTGCAACCGCCGAAAAGCTTGTAAAAGAAATCGGAAAAATATAAATTTACAATAAAAAAAGGCTGTAAAACTCAAAAATGAGTTTTACAGCCTTTTGTGTTTTATTATCCCTCAAAGGAAATCTTTTTTCCGTCCTCGTAGAGATTTTCGGCTCTGAGACCGTTAATTGTCGCCTTGCTGTTAATCAGCGGGATTGACTCGGCGGAGGTGTAGTTATGAGAGGTGATGTTATCAAGCACAAGGTTTTCTATAACAGCATCCTCGAACATCAGTATGGTAGCGGTATCATCAATGTACTCATCACGGTGAACGTTTCTGACGGTAAGGTTCTTTATATCATTCTGACCTTCAACATCAATGATACCGTACTTACGGTACTTATGCACCATATAGAATTTTACAAGGTCTCTGTCTGACTTTGCGGCATAAATATTATCAATAGTGATATTTTCAAGTATACCGCGCTTGCCTGTTCCGTAATAATGCTGGAGAGATATACCGAAATGATAGAAGGTACCGTGTATATCCGTAACATGTATATTGCGGATTGGTGCCTCGGGGCATGCGGTAAGCATTCTGACAGCGCTGTAAGAGCCCTTGGTATAGATGCCGCGAACCGTTACATCGGTAATAGGTCCGCAGGAGCCCTCCTGCGCGTTAAGTGCAACTATATCGTCATAGCAGGTGCCGTATAGATTTTCAATGGTACCGTCATGGCAGTGACCCATAACATGTAGACCGTCCATATTGCTCTGGTAGAGATTTCCATCGTTAAAATCAAAGGTAATATCGCTTATTTTAAAGTGAGATACCGTATCCAGCGAAACGCAGAAGTTGCAGGGGTCTTTCATTGTCATGTCGGACATTCTCAGGTTATCCACATTAAAGAACAGCATACCGAAGCCGCTGTAACCTCTGGGCTCATATTTACCGCAGGAAAGCGGGTTGGGGTTCTGATTCTTGTTGTTGAAATTCCAGATACCGCCTCTTACTTCGATATTCTGACAAGGTGCATCGTGCGAATAAAGCTTGAGGTACGAGCAAAGGCCCTTAATTTCTCCTCCGTCGTCAGCATCAACCGTAACGTTTTTGAGCATTACGCAGTTGGACATGGGTGCAAGACGGATTTCGGCATAGCGGGGAAGCACCAGAGAGCAGTTTGAATGAAGCTCAAGGGGCTTGGAAATCAGGTAGTGCTCCTTGGGAGCAGGAAGAACCACTTCACATGAATTATCAATCATTTCCTGTATCGCGGCAGTATCGTCATGGACGCCGTCGCCGTAAAGTGTGTAAGGCATAATAATGTCCTCCTGGATTCTTTATTTAAGAATATATAACTATTATACATATTTGTATTGAAATGTCAATAAAACAAACAAAAAATGAACCAAAACCAATATAAACTATATTGCGGATATTGTAATAACAGCCAATTTATCTACTTCAACCGCAAGAGTGTACCACAAAAATCCGCCCACCTGGTTGAACATCGGAACGGAATTGCATTTAATTCCTTTCGCCTCTACACGTATATTTCCCACTTCAACAGCATCCTCAAGAAGCTTTATTTCACCCGACTTGACAACAGGAAGCATAAAGTTTGCTTTACGCTCGCTTGAAACATCAATAATAACCTTTTCGCCAAAGCTGTACTTTATGTTCCAGTCCTTGCCTTTCGCGCATACCTCACAGGGTGCGGTCTTTTCAAGTGTAATGCCGCTTTCAGTCAGATTGTCATAGTCACCGAAGTCCAGCCTCGGTGTCATGCAAGGAACGCTGTCGGAATTTCTCAGCATCTGCATATTTGCCGGCTCTACCTGGCTGTAACGGCGCATGGTGGCGGCACACACGGGAGTCAAGCCATGCATTAAAAGAGTCATATTTCCGCCGCCGTTTTCACAGCCCTTGGTGTAAAGTGTATCTACCGCGCTGACGGTAGCACGCCAGCCGTTATGTGATACCAATGCAAGCTTACTGTTCTGGAAAAATTTTATGCCGTAATTCTTTTCACAGGGTAGCTCGGCTCTTTGTGCGGTAACATTCTCAGCCAGCGCAAGCACTGCCAGTGCCTTGGCATGACAGAATGAGTGGTGCAGACAAGTAGGCTCGTCCGCCTCTTTTGCCATGGGCAGAGAAAGCAGTCCGTCCACCGTCATTTTTTCATATATACCAAGCACCTTTTCGCAGGCTGTTGCGAAAATCGGCTCGTCCGCCAGCAGTGCAAGACCCTCCAGTGCGCCGTCACAAGTACGGCTTCCCCACCAGGTCCATTTGTTGTGTCTCGATCCCCACGAATCGTCAATACCGCCATCAGCCAGTAAAAACTCAAGCTGGTCACGGTATCTGTCACGGTAGAACTCCTTGTTTTCACCCGTCAGCAGTGAATATCTAACCAGCATGGGCAAGGATTCTTCCATGTTGTAACCCATATCTATGTAATGGCATCCGCCCTCGGTGACAAAACCTATGTCTCCGCACTCCGACACCTCGCCGTACAAAAGTCCGTTTTCGTCAAAGTTTCTGAAGCACACGGACTGGATGCGCTGTGCCATAGCAAGATACTTTTGGTTACCCGTCAGCTTCCACGCCAGTGCCATTTCACAGGCAGTTCCGGTGTAATAGTTGATTACGGGCTTTATTTTGGGGAAGAAATCGTAAAGGAACTCGGTAAGCTGTAAAAACACCTTCATCCATTTTTCTTTGATATCGGTTGGGATAACGTCGCTGAAATTATATATTGCCTCCCCTACCGACATAGCAGAAAACGCTGAAATGCCCTTCCACTGATTTCCCGCATCGTTTCTCCAGCTTCCGTCGGGGCGTTTCAGATTTCTCTGCGTCCAGTCGATAAGTTGGTCGGCAGCATTTATGTATTTTTCATCCCCGGTTTTCGCATAAAGCAAAGTGAGCGGGAATGTGAGATCGGCAATTCTGCCGTGGATGGAGTGACAGCAGGGACAAAGAATTGCCCCGTCAAGCTTGGGTGAATGGCTTGATACGCGATAGGTCAGAAGAGTATCGCACCAGGTTTTCAATAATTCAAGTGCACGATTCTGCATGATTTATACCTCTTTTATTTTATAAGTCCGCCGAACATAAGAACATCATCTTTATAGAACACTGCCGACTGTCCGGGAGCAGGCGCACGCACGGGGGAAGCAAACTCTACATGCGCCATGCCGTTTTGTATTTTTACATGCGCAAGAGTCGGTGGTGCTTTATAACGGGGCTTTACCATAAATTCGCCCTCGCCCTCAAAGGGCTCGCAGGAAACAAAATTAAGGCTTTCAACTTTTATTTTATCCTGCATTATCTCATCGCCAAAGCCGATGGTTATAGTGTTATTATCCGCATTTATCGCTGATACAAAGGCAGGTCTGCCGAAAGCACCCAGACGTTTGCGCTGTCCGATGGTGTAGCGGATAATTCCGCTATGAGTGCCGATAACCTTGCCGTCTGCATCCACAAAATCCCCTTCGGGAAATTTGCCTTTTATGTTTTCCAGCCACGAAATGTAGTCATTGTCGGGGATAAAGCATATTTCCTGGCTTTCCTCGGTGGATTCGGGAAGTATTCCTCCCTCGAAAAGCTCCTTTTTGACAGCTTCCTTTTCAAATGTGCCCATAGGCATAACAAGTCTCGGAAGCATTTCGCGTTTCAGATTCCACAGCACGTAGCTCTGGTCCTTACGCATATCGGCACCGCATTTTAATAGATAATTACCGTTTTCACACACAATATTTGCGTAGTGTCCCGTAGCGGCAAGCTGACAGCCGTATTTATCCGCCTGCTCGATAAGCGCGCGAAATTTAACCTCGCGGTTACATATAACGCAGGGGTTGGGAGTGCGTCCCGAGGTGTATTCGTCGACAAAATTCTTTTTCACCACATCGTCAAAAAGCTTTGTATAATCCGCCGTAACAAAAGGGATGCCCAGCTTTTTTGCAACAGCCTCGGCATCCCTCATATCGGCGTATTCATGAAACTTGAGGAATGCTCCCACTACCTCATGACCCTGCTCGGAGAGATATTTACACACGTACGTGCTGTCAATACCTCCCGACAGTCCGACTAAAATCTTATTCTTCATATCAGTGCTTATCGCAATGGTCGCAGCAACCATCACAGCCGGTCTCAAAATCCACTTCCCAACCGTTTTTACGATAGTAATCCGCGATAGCCGCCTTTACAGCCTCTTCGGCAAGTACAGAGCAGTGTATCTTGGGTGCAGGCAGACCGTCCAGTGCTTCAACAACTGCTTTATTGGTTAATTCCAGTGCCTCGTCCACTGACTTGCCTTTAATCATTTCAGTAGCCATGGAGGATGTTGCAATAGCCGCACCGCATCCGTAGGTTTTGAATTTAACATCGGTTATAATGCGGTTTTCGTCAATCTGAAGAAATATCTTCATGATATCGCCGCACTTGGCGTTACCAACCTCACCCACGCCGGAGGCGTTTTCTATTTCACCCACATTACGGGGATTCTGGAAATGGTCAAGAACTTTTTCGCTGTACATATATTTTAAACTCCTTTTATAATTTACTGTTTATGCGTATTCCTCGCACCGCTTACACAGTATGTAGGCCGCTATGCACATTGCAAGCCCTACAACAGTGCAAATACCGCCGATAATAAATCTTGCACTCATAAGTCCGCCTATTCCGAACAGCGTAACATAAACGCCAACGCTTCCCAGTGTGTTTCCGGTAATTGAATACCCGTCAATATCGTAATCCTCCATGAACAGGTACACTATATCACGTACAAGGTGGATGAGTATACGGACAGGATATGTAAGAACAAACGCAACATAGCATATGAGCGTAAGGAAAAGTGCGGCTATTGCCGACGGTCCGCCTTCTATAATGCTGTAATCGTCCACACAGACACCGTTAACATACACCTTGACAATTACACTGATACCCTCCGGCATGGACTCCATCAGTGCACAGAAGATCTTCGCCACAGAACGAAGGTCGCGCCAGATATAGATAAACATACCGATAAGCACCACAACGCTGTAGAGATTAACCCAGCTATCCACACTGAAAATACCAAGCCCTCTGTCCTTGACAGCCTGTGTGCAGGTGGTGGTGAAAATTTTCATTTTTGCGGATGAGGTAAGCTGTGGAGCATCCTCATCATATAAACCGCTCACACCAAGGTCGGCAGAAAAAACATATCTTCCCGACGGCAGTGCGCCCTTTCCGGGTGCACCAAAGGTAAGCATAAATGTAAGATTCTCGCCATTTTCGGCATACATATCCTTTATATACGCCTTCTTTGAACTGCTCTCACCCACTGCTTCCTTTATGTATTCATCGGAATCGGGATCGGTGAGAGTATAATAAATCTTATTTTCGTTCTCTTCACCTGTTAATGAATAAGTATATTTGCTTCTCCATGGACCTTCCTGCATAGCTTTGAGGTAAACCTCTTCATCAGCCGCCTTATCGCCGAGAGTTTCATAAAGATACTCCCTCATAGCAGTAGCGTCATAACCGAATACGGGATAGGTTATGAGAACATTTACGTCATCATAATTCTCCCCGCTCTGAACAAGGTCAAAAACTATTTTTCCGTCAACAATCTCATATGAAAGAGATGCGCCCGTTTCGCCAAAATCAGTGTCCATCACCATTATTTCGCAATTTTCAAGTGACATACGACCATTCAGGTCCTCAAAGGTCGAGGTGGGCAGCTTCTGAAGCGCAGTCATTACAGCTGCCGCCGCAAAGCATAAAACCACAAGAAACAGCTTGAATACCAACATTACCAAATGTTTTACACGGCTCATAAATTTGTCCTCCAAAATTAAATAAATTCATGGGGTTGCCTGTGCTCAAACACTGCTGTCAGGGAATATATTAAGTTTTTTGCCTGTCCGTTTAAAGGATTATTTATTATAAAGCGGTGACATAGCGCGAAGCTTTTCCACCGTATTTTTAACGCATTCAAGAATGTAGTCACATTCTTCCGGGGTATTGTCCTCGTTTATGCTTATGCGCAGAGAGCCGTGCGCCACCTCGTGAGGCAAGCCGATGGCAAGCAGTACGTGGGACGGATCAAGAGATGCGGTGGAGCAAGCCGAGCCTGTGGAAACACAGATGCCCATAATATCCAGCCACAATATAAGACTTTCGCCCTCGATAAACTCAATTGAAACGTTTACGTTACCCGGCAAACGGTTATCCCTGTCGCCGTTAAGACGAGTGTAAGGAATTTCCAGAAGACCGTCAATAAGCTTATCACGCATATTTTTGATATACGCTCTTTTTGCCTTGCCGTTTTTCAGAGCAAGCTCAAGCGCCTTTGCCATTGCCACAATGCCGGCAACGTTTTCGGTACCTGCGCGCTTGCGTTTTTCCTGGCCGCCACCCTCTACGAGATTGTTTATGAGTGTTCCGCTCTTAATATATAAAGCGCCTATTCCCTTGGGTGCTCCGAACTTATGGCCCGAGAAAGACAGCATGTCAACACCCAGCTCATTTACATCTATATCAACATGACCCACAGCCTGCACCGCATCGGTGAAGAAAGGAATTTTGTTTTCGTGCGCAATTTCACAAAGCTCCTTTATGGGCTGAATTGTGCCGATTTCGTTATTCGCGTACATAACAGTTGCAAGAATGGTGTCGGGACGGATAGCCTTGCGGAACTCTTCAACGTCCACAATACCGTTTGTGCCTACACCCAGATATGTTACCTCATAGCCCTTTTTCTCCAGCGCCTTCATGGTGTGAAGCACGGCATGGTGCTCAATGGCGGAGGTGATTATATGCTTACCCTTTGCAGCATTTCTTTCGGCAATACCGCGTATTGCCCAGTTATCCGATTCGCTTCCGCAAGAGGTGAAATACAGCTCCTTAGGCTGACAGCCGATGAGGGATGCTATTTTCTCGCGGGCATTTTCAAGTGCCGCCTTAGCCTCGCGTCCCTTTGAATAAAGGCTGGACGGATTGCCGTAGTTCTCGCAGAGATACGGAACCATCTCGTTTATAACCTGGTGTGATACTTTTGTTGTCGCCGCATTATCGGCGTATACAAACTTTGACATTTTCGTCAACCTCTCTTTTAAACCTGCAGAATTTGCGGTTTACTGCATTTATGTTAATGTTAATTGTTTTCGCTCTTATTTGTACTGCATGGACTGCTCAACAGCCAATTTGTCGCACCTTTCGTTATAGATGTTACCTGCGTGACCCTTGACCCAGACGTAAGAAACCTTGTGAATTTGAAGCAGTGCCAATAGTTTTTCCCAAAGGTCTCTGTTCAATGCAGGCTTCTTGTCCGACTTTATCCATCCGTTTTTCTGCCAGGAATAGACCCAGCCCTTGGTGATGGAATCTATAACGTATTTTGAATCACTGTACAGCTCCACCTCACAGGGCTCTTTGAGAGCTTCAAGGCCTGCAATAAGTGCGCACAGCTCCATGCGGTTATTTGTGGTTTCTCTTTCGCCGCCGCTTATTTCCTTGGTTTTGCCGTTATACAGCAAAATCGCGGCATATCCGCCTGCGCCGGGGTTTCCCGAGCAGGCTCCGTCAGTGTAAACGGTTACCTTTTTCATTTATTCCTTAAACTCCGAATGGGACGCCGCACGGACCGGCATCGGTGCAGAAAATTCTGCCCGACGCCGCATAATGCCCATACAGCCGCCCCATGCGTTTAGTCATATTAAATTAGTGTATTCCGGAAATGTCCTAAGTCGGTTATTCTTCGGCAGGAAGAGCGTCCTTTCTGGACAGATTTATTCTTCCTTTGTCGTCGATTTCGATAAGCTTAACAGGGATAATGTCGCCTACCTGAACGATGTCCTCAACCTTTTCAACACGCTTCTTATCCAGCTTGGAGATGTGTACAAGTCCCTCCTTGCCGGGAGCGAACTCTACAAAGCAGCCGAAGGTCATAAGTCTTGTTACCTTACCGTTGTAAACAGAGCCGATTTCGGGGTCTTTTGCAATGGCATTAATCATTGCAAGAGCCTTGTAGCCTGCTTCCTTATCAACAGCGGCGATGAAGATGCTTCCGTCATCCTCGATATCAACCTTAGCACCGGTGTCGGCAACGATTTTCTGGATTACCTTTCCGCCGGGACCGATTACCTCACGGATTTTATCCACGTCAATGGTGGTGGTAATCATCTTGGGAGCATACTGAGATACATCCTCGCGGGGTGCCGGGATAGCCTTGAGAATTATATCGTCAAGGATTTCAAGACGTGCCGCATAGGTGGTATCCAGAGCGTTACGGATGATTTCGGGGGTAAGACCGTCTATCTTAAGGTCCATCTGAATGGAGGTGATACCGTTTTTAGTACCTGCAACCTTGAAGTCCATATCGCCGAAGAAGTCCTCAAGACCCTGAATGTCTATCATAGTCATCCAGCGCTCGCCCTCGGTGATAAGACCGCAGGAGATACCTGCAACGGGAGCCTTAATCGGAACACCTGCATCCATAAGAGCAAGGGTTGAGCCACAGACAGAAGCCTGAGAGGTAGAACCGTTGGAGGAGATAACCTCGGAAACAAGTCTTATAGCGTAGGGAAATTCCTCAACAGAGGGGATTACAGGCAGAAGTGAACGTTCAGCCAGTGCACCGTGACCGATTTCGCGGCGTCCGGGGCTTCTGGAAGCCTTTGCCTCGCCTACCGAGTAGCCAGGCATGTTGTAGTGATGCATATATCTCTTGAACTCGTCGTTGTCAAGTCCCTCAAGAATCTGCTGATCGCCTACGGGGCCGAGAGTAGCAATGGTCATAACCTGAGTCTGACCGCGGGTGAACATACCCGAGCCGTGAACTCTGGGGAACAGACCTACTTCAGCCGCCAGAGGTCTTATCTGGTCCATACGGCGTCCGTCAACACGCTTACCTTCATCAAGCAACCAGCGGCGGACAATTTTCTTCTGAAGTTTATAGATACATTCGTCGATCATAACGCCCTGTTCGGGGTATACTTCGTCGAATTTTTCGTGGATAGCATCAATGATGGGCTGGAGGCGCTCATCGCGTACGTTCTTGTCGTCGGTATCAAGAGCGGCCTTAACATCTTCCTCTGCAAATTCTGCAATAGCATCAAACATATCATGGTCAACCTCGCAGGAGTCGTAGGGGAACTTGGGCTTGCCTACTTCGGCAACAATGGAGTCAATGAAAGCAACAATGTTCTTGATTTCGTCATGAGCCATCATAATGGCCTTATACATATCATCGTTGTTAACTTCCTTGGCGCCTGCTTCAATCATAACGACCTTTTCGCGGGAGCCTGCAACGGTAAGCTGAAGGGTGGAAACCTCATTCTGCTTTTCGTTGGGATTGATAACCAATTCGCCGTCTACCATACCCATGAATACGCCTGCAATAGGACCGTTCCAGGGAATATCGGAAATAGAAAGCGCAACAGAAGCGCCTATCATAGCGGCGATTTCGGGGGAATTGTCCTGGTCAACGGACAGAACGGTCATGGACAGACAGATATCATTTCTCAAATCCTTGGGGAAAAGAGGACGGATAGGTCTGTCGATAACACGGGAGGTAAGAATAGCCTTTTCGGAGGGGCGTCCCTCTCTCTTGAGGAAGCCGCCGGGAATTTTACCTACCGAGTAAAGTCTTTCTTCAAAATCCACGGACAGAGGGAGAAAATCAATTCCGTCACGGGGCTTTGCACTTGCGGTAGCGCAAGCGAGAATAACGGTATCGCCGTAGCGAACCAGACAGGAGCCGTTGGCAAGCTGAGCCATTTTACCGGTCTCGATAACGAGGGGACGGCCTGCAAGAGTGTACTCGAAAGTCTTATGGTTTTCAAAAACCAGGTCTTTGAACATTTCTGACATAATTTTTTCTGCCTTTCTTTTATTTTTTCGGCAACACACTGTATTAGCACTTAGAAAAACGTCCGAAAAACGAAATGTTCGGGCATTTTTTTAACTGCTAATCGCTGTGCGCGCCGTTTTTTACGGGTTAAAAAACACTCAATTCAGCAATTTTGGGGATGTGGTAGTACACCACACCCCCAAAGTGTCTGATTACTTTCTGATGTTGAGTTTTTCGATTATTGCTCTGTAACGGTTGATATCCTTCTTCATAAGGTAGTTGAGAAGGTTTCTTCTGTGACCAACCATCTTCAGAAGACCGCGACGGGAGTGATGGTCCTTGTTGTTAGCCTTGAGGTGCTCGTTGAGAGCGTTGATTCTTGAGGTAAGAATCGCGATCTGCACTTCGGGAGAACCGGTATCGGTTTCGTGAGTGCGGTAGGTAGAGATAATTGTTTGCTTTTCGTCTTTCAGCATTTTTGTTCACCTTTCATCATAAAGATTTTATTTTTTTAATGTAAAAGCCCGGCATAGGGCGGGTGAACAACGATAATGTTCCGTTGTCCCTACACTGCGCTGATACACATTGTGTATTATAACACATAATTTTCCTGTTGTAAAGATATGAATGAAAAAGTTTTAAAAAAGTTAAAAATTGAGTTCCTTTTCTTCTTTTTCTTCAAGAAGCCTTTTGAGTGCGCGGTTTTCACATATTTTCTGACGGCATTCGGATATTGCCACAACCGCCAGTGCCACACCGGCACCGATTGCGGCGGCTTCGGCAAGATTCATTTTTACCGAAAATCCCACCGACTTGCTCTTAGGCTCAGGGTCATGCTCACCTTTAAAAAGCGAAAGACGCAATTTTATATCCTTTTGAATATACGTTGTTCGCATTATGTCGGCAAGACGAAGTAAATCATTTTTAATTTTCATGGTTTATCCTCCTTTTACGTTATGATGCGTTTGAAAAATGTTATTATACATTAATAAAGATTTGCAGGCTCAGCCATGTCGAAGATTTCGGAATATATCACTTCAATACCCACTTTTTTTGCAAAGGAAGCCATCTTTTCGCCAAGCTCTGCAGCCGAAATATCTGCTGCCAGTGCGGAATAATCGGCATCGGTTAACTCAAGGCGCTTTATTATATGGTAGCCGTAGGTTGTCTGCACGGGTGTGCTGATTTTTCCCGGTTCAAGCTGTTTGCAGGCAGTTTCAAACTCAACCACCATTTCGCCGTCACAGAATAAATAGCCCTCCTCAGTCATACCGGGGTCAGTGTTATACTGTTCAACCAGCGCCATGAAATCCTCGCCGTTATCAAGCTTTTCCAGCACCTCATTTGCGGTTGCCTCATCAGCAACGAGTATATGCTGTGCTCTCATGTATCCCTTTTCTTCAATATATGTGCCGATTTTTTTCTTGTCTACAATGATTTCTCCGTTATCGTCACAGTAAAGGAAGGTGCCAAGCTCAGCCGCCACAAGAGAAGCGGTTTCCATTTCGATAAGCATATCGGCGGTAATGCCCTGCTCTGCCATAAGCTCGCTGAGGCTTACACCGTACTGCGCGTACTGCATTTCAAGCTGTGCAACGCTGTCTGCCGCTTTTTTTCTGAGAGTATCAATAACAATTCCGTTTTCGCGTGCCATAACCGGAAGAGCGATGTGCTGTTGGATAATAGTTTGTGCCACACTGTCCTTAAGCTGCTTGGTCATTGCTGCGTAATCCTCGGGCATTTCTTTTTTAACCTGTTTCCATATCTCATTGTTTCCGCCGTCTACCTGGCTGAGAAATGCTCTGTAATAGTATTTGAAAAGGCCGAAAGAAATTTCAATATCCTTATACTTCATAACAGGACCGTCGGGAGAAATGACCTTGCCGTCCTCGTACAAAAAGCCCTCGGGATTTGCAAGACGGATATATTTCATTACACTGAAATCCTTGCCTCCGATAAGAGTTCCGTACATATCGTGATTTACCACCGTACCGGAAATGGGCATGGCAATTCTGTCGGAATAAATCTCCGTCATGGTGTTGGCGTTTCCGCCTCTGAAAACTATGCGTCCTTCTACGGAAATATTATTCAGTGCAATGCCGATAACAACACCGTCCGCAACAATAACGTCACCCTTTACGGTACAGTTTTCGAGAGTGACACCGTCGCTTGATATGATAACACTGCCCTCAATATCCTCGTTATAAGTGCCGGGGGCACTTATATATTTACCGAAAATGTTATACATCACCTGTGCAAACTCGGCGCGGGTAATCTTTTGCTGAGGCTGAATGAATTCGCCCGAACCGTTTATGTACTTCGCGCTTACAAGTGCACTTACCGCACCCTTAGCCCAGTCGGAAACCTCTGCCGTATCCTTGAATTTCTCAAGAACGGCAACGTCGCCGTCGGAAAGCGCAAGTGCGCGTGCAATTACGGCAAATGCTTCTTCACGCAGAATGGCATCGTCGGGGTTAAGCTTATTGCCGTCGCCGTTGAACAGACCCATTTTAACAGCTTTTGCCATGTATTCATAGTACCATTCTGTTTCGGGGACATCGGTAAATGCAGAAATATCCGCTTTATCGCTGCCGCCGAAGGCACGTACCATAACCGTTGCCATTTCGGCACGGGTCAGATTATCCTCGGGAAGAAGAAGTCCGCCGTCGGAGCCTCCTATAAGACCGTTTTCCACAGCCGCCTTAAGCGCGGGAGCGGACCAGTCCTCAGGCATATCGGGAAAATCCACAGCGCTTACGGACAAAGCCGCAAGGCAAAGGATGAGCGTGAGAAGCAGTAATTTTTTCATTTTTTTCTCCTTTGTACTGAACATTCGTTTATTCATGAAACATTATACTTTATTTTATCACCAAACACAAAGTATGTCAATAGTAAATTTATAATTGACAAACCGTTCAAAAAGTGGTAAAATACCGAAAGTATTTTTAAGGACGGTTATAATCATGAAAAAAGGACTTATCGGCTCAGCACTCGTTTTCATGGCAGGGGTGCTGTGGGGCTTTATGGGTGTTTTTGTGCGGGGGCTTTCGGTGTCGGGTTTTTCCCCTTTGCACATAATTATGGTGCGTGCAGCGGTCTCGGCTGTTGCCATGGCTGTATCGGCACTGATTGCAGACAGAGGCTCTTTCAGAGTAAAACCAAAAGATTTGTGGTGTTTTTTCGGCACGGGAATAGTCAGCCTGGCGCTGTTCGGCTATTGCTATTTCACCGCCATTGAAAAAACCTCAATGTCGGTGGCGGCAATACTTTTATATACCGCACCCATCATGGTAATGGTAATGTCGGCACTGCTGTTCAGGGAAAAAATGACGCTTCAGAAGGTGTTGTGCCTGTGTGCGGCATTTATCGGATGCGTGTTTGTCACAGGTATTCTTTCGGGCAGCGAAGTTAAAATCGCTCCCGACGCACTGGGCTTCGGGCTGATGTCAGGCTTTGCATACGCTTTATACAGTATTTTCGGCAGGTTTGCCATCAACCGCGGTTATTCCTCAATGACAATAACGCTTTACACCTTTGCTTTTGCATTTGCAGGGCTTTTTATTATTACCGATCTGCGCCCTGTCGTATCTGTAATATCCGAACAGCCTTCACTTATATTGTCATGCATTGCAATGGGCATCTGCACGGGATTTCTTCCTTATCTGCTGTACACGGCAGGGCTTGAACGGCTGGAATCCGGTAAAGCTTCCATTGTGGCTTCGGTAGAGCCTGCCGTCGCTACGGTATGCGGAATGATATTCTTCGACGAATTTCCGGACTTATTCGGTTGGCTGGGCATAGCACTTGTGCTGGGTGCAATAGTATTTCTGAACATTGATTTCAAAAAGAAATAAAACTAAAACAAAATCCCGAAACGGTTTTGCCGTTTCGGGATTTCAGCGTGTCGATAAACCTATCGACACGCTGTGAGACTTTCGAAAAGTCAGGGATATTTTGCTGATTTAAGCCTGTCGGCGTACAAAGGTACGATAAGGCTTGAAGCGGCAAAAAGCGACAAACAGCAGGTGATATTCGATGTATCACCTGCTGTTAATTTGTTTTTTGATTTATTTTCGTCTTTTTTTAATATATTTTTCCGTCGCGGTATCACAACTTTCTCGAGAGTCTGAAATCCCGAAACGGCAAAACCGTTTCGGGATGTTTCGTTTGTCAGACGTTCGCTTTTTCCTTTTTGCTTTTAAGGCAGACATATGCTCCTTCGCCGTTTTCTATCAGGCGCTTGGTCTCGATACGCTTTACCTTCATGCTTCCCGAAAGGGGAAGTCCCTCGCAGGTGACGTAAACAGATGTAACCTTTTTGTAGAACGGAAGCTTGTCGTTTCTGAGCATAACCTCGTCCACGAGATACTTTTTGTACTCCTCGGTCAATTCCTTGCGGTCGGTTTTGAAAACTACCGAGATATTCTCGTATTTGTCATCCTTGTGAGATTTTATTCCCACTACGGTGAACTGGCTTATACCGTCAAAGCCCTCAAAGTAATCCTCCAGCTCATCGGGGTAAACATTTTCGCCCGACTCGTTGATTATTACGTCCTTTACCCTGCCTTCAATATACAATGCACCTTCGCTGTCAAGACGTCCGATGTCACCGGTTCTGAACCATCCGTTCTCATCCACATCGGGAGGCAGAACCTGTCCGTCCTTTATACGTCCGCTGTGAATGGATTTACCGCGTATGTACAATTCACCCACATTGGCATCGTTGCTGTCCTCAAGAGGAACAATTTTGTATTCCGCCGACGGGATGGGAACTCCCACACATCCCGCAAGACGCTTTTTGATGCTTCTGCGGTATTCAAGGGAGGTGATACCAACCTCAGTCATACCAAATCCGCACAGAGTATAATAGCCCATGGCATTGATGGTACGCATACAGTCCGGCAGTACGTGTCCGCCGCCGCAAATTATAACCTCAAGAGACTCGCCCGCCAATTTGTCCAACACAAGACCCTTGAACAGCTTTTTGGCTACGCTTATGCCCCATTCGGGCTCGATTTTCTGCAAGAATATGCTGACATTGCAAAGAAAATTGAACAGTACCGTTACATATTTCGGTTTATCCGAAAGCTGACGGCGTACACCCTTTACAATGCTGTTTACCAGCAAAGGAACAGCAAGCAGATGTGTCACCTTATGCTCCTTGCAGGTGGCAAAAAGCACAGAGGGCGCCTGAGATTTCGGGAACACCAGTGCGCCTGCGAAGAAGGAATACCACAGATAGCACGCCATGAAGCCGAAAATATGGTGAAGCGGCAGAAATGCCAGATTTTTCATGGTGCGGTCAGAGGAAACTCTTTCGTTTGCCTCAATAACGGGACGGGCAGAAAGTATCTGATATCCCAGCGCCTCGCCGTTGTAGGTATATATTTTTGAGCCTCCTGTCGTACCCGAGGTGCACATTGCCATTTCATCGCCCCAGTCATAAGCGTCAAGGCGCTCATTCAGCGTGCCCTCCTTGGTAACATTTGCGGCGTTGTAAAGTTCTGTATGGTCCTTGGAGAGAAGCTGAGTAAAGGCATTTATTGTGGTTATATTTTCACCGAAAACGGTGTCATTTCCCGTAATTACGGTTTTTGCACCCGTATGTTCGAAATAGTAAGCGCTGTTTTCGGGTGTCAGGCGGTAATCCATAAGAAACGGGCGGTGGCCTGCCATAAGTATGCCCCAGTAACAAGCTATCCACTCCGGACAGTTTTCAAGCTTTAAAGCTATAAATGAATTTTTCGGAATATCGTATTTTATAAGCTTGTCCGCAACATATTCTGCGACGAATTCCATCTGTTCAAAGGTTATTATCTTTATTTCGTCCTCAATTTTGAATTCCAGTGCCGATCGGTTGCCGTGCTCACAGAGAATGCTGAAAATATTCTTATAAGAATGAGCTCTTTTTACCTTATCAAGACACTCTAATGAATATTTTATCATTTTATCTACCTCTCACAAGTTCAATTTTTACGCCCTGCGGAATGTGGCTTTTGCCGCGAGTTCCGTCAAAGCGGTATCCGAGAATATCCTCTATAATTATTGATACAGGTGCCGATGCCCATGGGTGGCAAAGCGATGTGTTCGACTTTTTATCCACACCCCACGCCTCAAAGCAGGTTGTTCCGCCCTCTCGAACCATGTTGTACCAGGAGTTTTCCGCTTGAGAAGTGAGAATTTTATATACATCGTCATATCTGCCCAATCTGCACAGACCCTTAAGCAGGAAATAAGACATATACACACCGCAAGGAATTCCGTCCTTCACGCGGTCAACCAGCCAGTCCCCTATTGCCTTTTCACTGCCCTCAGGCTGTAAGCCGTAATATATGGGAACCATATTGGAATGTATGGAGGAATGTTCAGCGGTCGGTGTATCGGTGTAAAGACCTGTTTTTTTGTTGAAGAAAGTATTATTGAACGCCTCACGGAGCCTGGTGGCTCTGTCATCGCACGGGATACCCAGAATTTTCTTGATTCTGTCTATATCCGAGGCACAGCCGGCATAAAATGCATTTATTACATTATGTACACCCAGCCCCTCCGCAATCGGGTTTTCTATATTAAGAGCGTAATCGTCCCTTAGGTTACGCGGCCAGTCCACAAGATTCCACTTATCGGTAACATCCTGAACAAGTCCGTCCTCACGGGCAAATTTTGCAAAATGCTGCATCATTTTTTCGCTGTATTCAAGATTTCTCTTAAGGTATTCTTTATCCCCCGTAAACTCATAGTCACGCAGGGCAAGTATGGGGAACTGCAATGAATAATCCGCAATCTCCTGCATCAGAGCGCCGGGGGTAACTGCCATGATTCCGGGGCAGATACGTGTGGAAAGCACCTGTGAATCAATGGCTTTTCTGAACATGAAGTTGTCGCCCGTCAGCCATAGATGAGAGGCGGAGGTGATTGTCATATCGCCGGCATACTGTCCCTTTTCGCGCTGGGGGCAATCCACATACACCTCCTGAGTACCGTATTTTACACCGTTTTTGCAGATATTGAAAACGCTTTCCAGTATTTTGTCGTTGGTTTCGATACGGCAGTAGTCATCATCAAAATACCAGTGGCGCACACGGGCGTAAAAATCGGATACTTCCACACCGTTGTCGGGATAAAGAGTTACATATCTGAATCCCTTGTAGTCGTACTCGTCAAACACGCATTTGCCGTCATCAAGGGTCATATACTGCTCGTAAACGCAGTTACAGCGCATATTGTAGCGCACTCTCTGAGGCTCGTCACACAGCTCCTCGCCGCAAAGAATCCTGACCTTATCACCCTTTTTGCCAAGTGCGGTAAATACAAGTGTACCGGTTATTTCGGTGCCGAAATCGTAGAAAATACCGCCGTCGGCAAGCTTTTCCGACGCAACAGGTGCCTTATCGTACACGGGGATAGTCGGAATGGGGTCATCCGCAAAGGTATAGTCAATATTTTCGTTTATTGCGCAGGGCTTATATTCAGGAACAGGTGCCGTACAATCATAGTCCTCCAGCATCTGGGTTTTATAGCCTATATAGTGATTCTTCGTATAGCATGAGGGAATTGCATACTGCCAGGATTCGTCACTTTTCGCAATGAGCACACCCTCCGACCACAAATCACATATCATGCCCATACGCATATCGCCACTGAAAAAGGCACGGTTTATATCACCGCTGTGATAAACGTGAACAAGAATTTCATTCTCGCCTTCGTGAAGATAATCGGTTATATCCACACTGTTCCAGTACTGGTGATAATAGTATGATATGGCAGGTCCCTGACA
Source organism: Oscillospiraceae bacterium (assembly GCA_015065085.1). Lineage (NCBI taxonomy): Bacteria > Bacillati > Bacillota > Clostridia > Eubacteriales > Oscillospiraceae > Oscillospiraceae bacterium. The sequence continues at coordinate 62,150 of SVQW01000006.1, forward strand.
TACAAAGCTTCCGTTTATGTACAATTTATAATAGTCATCGGCGGTAATATCCATTTTGATTCTGCCGAGAGATTTTTTATCAATATTCAGTTTTTTTACAAACAGACAGTGCAGTGAAAGAAGCTCCTCTGCAACTGCTTCAATGGGAGTTTTATCCATTTCCTTATGCAGAACATTGATGGGCTCACGCAAAAAACGCGAATCGCACAGCCACTTGCCGTTAAAAGTGTGTGACATAAAATCTCCTTTATAACATGAGGATTAAGCCTTACGACTTAATCCTGCAATTTTTTAAGCTCCTCGTCTATTTCGGCATTATCGTTGCGTTTGATTTTACCCACAACCTTCACCTGCTCACGCGAGAACAGACGCGGTGCGGTATCGCGGGAGGCATCAAGCCGAACCTTAATAAGGCCAGCAAGAATATTGCTCTCCACAACAACGCCCTTGCCGTCGGGGGTTTCCACGATAGAATCCACCGGAGGAGTTTTCTTTATTTCTTCTTCATAAACCTGACTTTCATATCGCAGACAGCACATAAGACGTCCGCAGGTTCCCGAAATTTTCACGGAGTTAAGCGAAAGCCCCTGCTCCTTAGCCATTTTTATGGACACCTGCTGAAACTCATCCAGAAATGTGCGGCAACAAAACTCACGTCCGCACACACCGTAGCCGCCGATCTGCTTGGCTTCGTCGCGTACACCTATCTGGCGCAGCTCAATACGGGTCTTGAAAACTGCCGCAACGTCCTTTACAAAGTTACGGAAATCTATTCTTCCCTCTGCGGTAAAGTAGAAAAGAAGCTTGGTATTGTCAAAGGTATACTCCACATCCACCAGTGTCATTTCAAGCTTATGGATTGCCACCTGAGCCGCCCATACCTGACGCGCACGAGCTTCGACCTCACGGTTTTTCTCCAGCTTTTTGATGTCCTCGGGGGTTGCGGCACGTATTATCTTTTTGAGCGGAGACACTATTTCGTTTCCCGAAACCATACGGTTGGGAATAGCAACAGTACCGTATTCAATACCTCTTGCCGTTTCCAGAATTACGCCCTGCTCACCTTCAAGCTTAAGACCGTTAGGGTCAAAATAATATATTTTTCCCACGGGCTTGAAGCGCACACCCACTATTTCCACATCGCCCTGCGGCAATTTTTCAGCTATCTCATTATCTGCCTTTGTGTTGTCATGCTTTTTTTCATGAGCCGCATGATTTTTGCCGCCGTTGTTATGGTGAGGACGGTTTTCGTTTTTATTTTCATGTGAGGTGGCAAATGCCGCCCCGGTAAGCTCCTTTTCGGGAGTGTTGTTATTGTTGTTTTCCATATCTGTTCCTTAAATAGTTGTTCACTTACTTTTCTCCCGCCTGACCCAGGCGGAAATATCCGGCGGTGTATGCATTGAATACCGTCACTGCCGTATATGGATTTATATTCGATAAAAGTGCATTGCACAGCTTATCTGTCTTTTCGTAAAGAGTTATGATATTTTCCGACGACACATTTGCCGCCGCTTTTTTCATAATTTCCGTATCGGTAAAAAACACAGGGGCTCCTCCCCCGCACTTACACACAGCTATATCGCGGAAAGCAAGACGAAAAAACGGAAATACCATAAGCAGCTCATCCCGCTTAAAAGCATTGGGCGAAAGCTCACGGCACAGTGCGTATACAGGTGCAGGTTTTGAAAGCAGTGAAAAATACTTTTCCACGGTTTCACGAAGCTTGAGTATCTTTGTACCGCTTAAAAGCTCCATCGCCTTCCCCAGCGAGCCCTGAGCCACCGAAACAGCCGCTTCGGTTTCCGCCTCGCCCTTTTTGGTTCGTGCACAAAGCTCTGCTTTCAGCACATCCTGCGGCAGAAGCTGTGTTTTAAGCGTTACCGCACGGGATACCACCGTGGGCAGTAGCAGCTTTTTATCGGTGGTGAGCATTATAAAAATAACGTCCTTGGGAGGCTCTTCAAATATTTTGAGAAAAGCGTTCTGCGCCTGAACGGTAAGTGCCTGACCATTGCGTATAATGAAGATGCGCTTATTTGCCTCGGAAGGGATAAGCGATGCTTCAGAAATAACCTGACGCACCTGAGAGACAGAAATGCTCTTTTTATCCTCCGCAAGATCAACGCAGGTAACATCGGCATGCACCTCTTTAAAAATCTTTGTGCAGGACGGACATACACCGCAAGGGGCATTCTCTCCCGATTCGCAGTTTATCATAGCGGCAAAATGGCGCGCAAGAGTGTATTTTCCGCTTCCCTCGGCGCCTTCAATTATAACAGCATGAGGAATGGCGGCGGATTGTACCGTCCGCCGCATATAGCTGAGATTATCCTCGTTAAGAATGATGGGTGTCACTTAAGCTCTTTCAAACCTTTCAACATCCAGTACAAATATGGTGGCGCCGCCTACCGTAACCTGCATGGGGAAGCTTCCCACAGCCGCGGGAGTGTAGGCAAAATCAACGGGAGCCGCCTGTGTACGGCGCTTGCTGTACTTCTTTATAATATCGATAACCTCGTCCACCTTGTCGTCTTCAACGCCTGAGATGAAGGTGGTGTTACCGCTGAGCAGAAATCCGCCGGTACTTGCCATTTTTGTTACATTAAAGCCTGCCTTTGTGATCTTTGCGGATACGGTTGGAGCATCATCGTTATTGACAATGGCAATTATCAGTTTCATAGTGTTTTTTCCTTTCTTTCTGTAAGTATTTGTACTTTATTTAAACTGTTTTTTAAACAGCTTATTATATCATCATCAAACACCTCTCCGGGTACTATAACAGGGATTCCGGGCGGGTAAAGAGAATATTCCCTTGCACTGATTTTTCCGTTTGCTTCCTCAAGGGTTATTTCACGGCCGGGTGCCGTTAATGCTTCCCGTATTGAAAGCTTTACGGCGGGTATTTTATACTTTATGCGTTGAGTGGGAAAATATATTCCGCCGTCATACTCTTCAAGTGCTTTTACAAGAGGTTCAAAATATTGCTCATCTGCGCCGTACGGCGGTATAAGCACCACACCGCAGGCATCGTAAAACTCACACTTTATGCCTTTTTTGTAAAGCAAATTATACAGCTCTCCCGGATTTTCGCACCGCAGAACGATTCTCAACGGATCGCGGTGAAGAGAGTCGCTGTCATGAATAAAATATCTGCCCAGCCTCTTTTCGATACCGCGTATAACCTGCGCCGTATTTTCAAAAATGCACTCATCAACCTCGCTGAGTGCACGGTCAACCGATGCCATTATGAGATAGCTGGGACTGGTGGAGCCGAAAACCGTCATGGCATAACGGCAGGTATCGTAATCGTCCCTATCCTTTATATTAAGACAGGCACCGCCCGTAAGAACAGGCAGGGTCTTATGCAAGGAATCCACCGAAAAATCAATGTCCTGCTTTACGGGATGAAGCATTCCTTTGTTCATGAAAGCCAGATGTGCTCCGTGAGAATTATCCGCCACGGTGATTATGCCGTATTTACGGCTGATTTCACATATTCTTTCATAAGGTACAATATTTCCGTAATAGTCGGTATATGTGAAAACAAGTATGTCGCAATCGGAAAAGTCACCCTCATAATCCGTTATCCACTTGGGCTGAACACCCATAAGATAAAATGCGTTAAGCACGGATTTATGCACTCTGCGGTGGCAGAAAACTCTTGCCTGCGGTCTCCTTTTAAGCGCGGTGAATATCGCCGCCTGCAAACAAAGCGTCGCACCGCCGCAGGAAAACAGTGTTGCGCCGCTGCCGAATTTTTGCGATGCCAGATTTTCCGCTTCTTTTATAACACCCTCAGGACAGCTGAGATTGTCGGTTTCATTAAGCTCGGTCACATCGTATGCCGACACAGCCGACAGAAAACCGTCTTTTATTGCTCCGCCGTGACCCGGCATATGAAAACGCCTTAGTGTATTTTGCGCATATTTCTCCAGCGCGGTATAAATCAGTGGGATGTATTTCATGACAATTACACTTCTCCTATGTACATTGTAACATAAAATATCGTTTTTGTCAACGGAATATTGTTTATTTGGCATTACATATTATCATCAAACAGCAATAATGCCCTTGAAAAATCCATTTTTTGCTGTATTATATAGTTACTACCTCTGTAAAAAGGAGCAATATCATGATAAGAATAAACAAACAGGAATTACGCGATAAAATCTACGCCTGCTGGCTGGGTAAAAATATCGGCGGAACCATTGGCGGTCCTTTCGAAGGAGACAGAAGATTTCTGAACGTTACGGGCTTTACCACCGATAAAGGTGAGCCTATGCCAAACGATGACCTTGACCTCCAGCTTGTGTGGCTTCTTGCGGTTGAGGAGCACGGCACACGTGCCATAACCTCTCAGCTTCTGGGCGAATACTGGATGAGAAAAATAACTCCCGAGTGGAACGAATACGGCATCTGCAAGGCTAACCTCGCGCGCGGTATCATGCCTCCCCTTTCGGGTGAGCTGTTCAACGAAAAATGGAAGCACAGCAACGGTGCATGGATACGCTCGGAAATATGGGCATGTCTATTCCCCGGTATTGTAGACAGCGCCGTTGCACTTGCCATTGAGGATGCCATGGTTGACCACGGCATGGGTGAGGGAACTTACGCGGAAATATTCACCGCCGCTCTTGAAAGTGCGGCTTTCGTAGTAAAGGACGTGCGTAAGCTTATTGACATCGCTTTTTCGAAAATACCTGACAACTGCCGTGTTGCAAAGGCGGCAAAAATAGCCATTGACTGCTACGACAACGGAGTTTCCCTGCGTGACGCGCGTGAAAAGGTGCGACTTGATACAGAAGATCTGGGCTGGTTCCAGGCTCCGGCGAATCTGGGTTACGTAGTGCTGGGGCTCCTGTACGGTGAGGGCGACTTCAAAAAATCCCTGCTGTGCGCCGTGAACTGCGGAGATGACACCGACTGCACTGCCGCAACGGTAGGCTCCGTTCTGGGAATCATGGGCGGAACAGCCGCAATCCCCTCTGACTGGAGAGAATATATAGGCGATAAAATTGTCACAGTTTCGATTGCTCTCAAAAGGGGCAGAGGCGATGTGCCCGCCACTTGTACCGAGCTTACCGACCGGGTAATGGCATTGGTGGAAAACTCCGTAAATACCGCACTGCGTCCATTCTACGGCGACGGCACCTACTGGCCTCAGCCACGGGCTATGGAGTTTACCGATGGCCAGACCGACTACGGCAACGAGCATGAGCTGTGGCCCATGGACAGCAAACAGTACATAACAGATTTATGCAACAGGTCTCCCTACTCCTACGAAATCGACCTTGTTTACGCTACCGCACGCGTTGAATACACCCAAGCACCCTTTATAAAGCCTTTTGAAACCAAAAAAGCCACCGTCAAGTTTTTTACAAAAACACAGCAGACCAACTCCCTCAACTTCCGTTTTCTCACTCCCGAAGGCTTTACGGCAAAGGGCAGCCGCGGTGTCACATTATGCCGTCTGAACACCGACACACCCCGAACCCCGGCGCTTGAGCTGGAAGTAACCGCAGGTGAGAAATTGGAATACATGAACCGCGTTGTTGTTGAAGTAACAGCGGAAAACCATGCAATAGTGGGCTATATTCCCGTATGCTTCATAGGTTAAAATATACCCCGCGGATGAAAATTTCCCAAGTTTTATGGAATTGTGAATTTTTTAACAAATTCTCTTTTTGGTATTGACATTCATTATAGAATGTGGTAGAATAATGTTGCATAAAACCGAGTGCAAGGTGCTTCCGAGCACAAGGTATTGCAAAGCATTAAAAATATCTGACCGCAAGGATTTTTCCGAGCCGAAAGAGAAATTCATAAAAAAGCTCAAAATATGTCTTTTTATGCCTTTGTCTTTCGGGACAAAGGCATTTTTATCTTTAAATCACAGACTCTACGCATGTTACGGCAAAGCTTCGGTATCATGCCTTGGGTGTTAAAGTCTCGCAGGGCTTGCGGAAAAGACGGGAGAAAATAATGGAAAACAATGTTCAGAATACCCGCATCGCCGTAGTGGGCATAATAGTGGAATCCTCCGCATCGGTGGATGCGCTCAACGGAATTCTCCACGAATACGGAAAGTATATAATCGGCAGAATGGGCATACCCTACCGTGAAAGAGGGGTAAACATAATAAGCATCGCCATGGATGCCCCTCAGGATATAATCAGTGCCATGTCGGGCAAAATAGGAAGACTGGACGGTGTCAGCGCCAAAACGGCATACTCGAATATATGACTATGAAAAAAAACATACAGCTTATAGATAAACTAAAGCTTGAACACGAGCTTTCGCACGAAGAATATCTTACACTGCTCGAAACGATGGACGCCGACGACGAAAATTATCTGTTCAGCTGTGCCGTGAATGCTGTAAAAAGCGTGTACGGTAACAAAATATTTATCCGCGGACTTATTGAGGTTACAAATCACTGCAAAAACGACTGCTACTACTGCGGAATACGTCGGTCAAACACCAATGTGTGCCGTTACAGACTCACGAAGGATGACATTATGCAGTGCTGTGAAACGGGCTACGAAATCGGCTTTCGCACCTTTGTGATGCAGGGTGGCGAGGACGCACTGTTCACCGACAGCTTTATGTGCGAGGTAATATCGGAAATAAAGAAAAAGTATCCCGACTGTGCCGTCACGCTTTCGCTGGGAGAGCGCTCATACCAAAGCTACAAGGCAATGAAGGAGGCAGGCGCCGACAGATACCTGCTACGGCATGAAAGTATTGACCCTGTCCATTATTCGTTGCTACACCCGCCTGCGCTTACCATAGAAAACCGCAAAAAATGCCTTTACGACCTGAAAAGCCTTGGCTATCAGGTGGGTTGCGGTATTATGGTGGGTTCACCCTATCAGACCTTAGAGCACATTGCAAAGGACCTTTTGTTCATTCAGGAATTCAAACCGCATATGATAGGTATCGGGCCGTTTATACCTCATCATCAGACGCCATTTAAGGAGTTTGAAGCGGGAAGCGTACAGCTTACACTGAGGCTTCTTGCCATAGTCCGACTTATCGACCCAAAATCTCTTATTCCTGCCACAACGGCACTCAATTCCCTTGACCCCGAGGGAAGAATAAAGGGCATAAAAGCAGGAGCAAACGTAGTTATGCCCAACCTTTCCCCCGAGGATGTACGCGCCGACTACGCATTATACGACAACAAGGCATATACCGCCTGCGAAAGCGCCCAGGCACTTGAAAAGCTGAAAGAGCAATTCAGAGGTATAGGATACGAAATACAAACCGCACGTGGCGATTACGCCCGATAAAAAGTATTAAACCGAAAGGAATTAAAGATATGTACAATCCCAAATCACTCAAAGCCGAAGAATTTATCTGCCATGAGGAAGTGCTGGAAACACTTGAATACGCCGACAAAAACAAGGATAATCTCACCCTCGTGGACAGCATCCTTGAAAAAGCGGCGCTCAGAAAAGGTCTTACCCACCGCGAAGCCTCGGTACTTCTCGCCTGTGAGGACCAAAGCCGCATACAGAAAATGTACAAGCTTGCCGAGCAGATAAAAAAGGATTACTACGGAAACAGAATAGTAATTTTCGCCCCCCTCTACCTTTCCAACTACTGCGTAAACGGCTGTCTCTACTGCCCATACCACTACCAGAACAAGCACATCTGCCGTAAAAAGCTGACTCAGGAGGAAATTGCAAAGGAAGTTATTGCGCTCCAGGATATGGGCCACAAGCGCCTTGCCATTGAAGCGGGTGAAGACCCCGTCAACAACCCGATAGAATACATACTGGAAAGCATAAAAACCATTTACAGCATAAAGCACAAAAACGGTGCCATCCGCCGTGTTAACGTAAACATCGCCGCCACTACCGTGGAAAATTACAGAAAGCTCAAGGAAGCTGAAATCGGTACATACATTCTGTTCCAGGAAACCTACCACAAGGAGAGCTATTTAAAGCTTCATCCCACGGGTCCCAAGCACAACTACGAATATCATACCGAGGCAATGGACAGAGCAATGCAGGGCGGTATTGACGACGTTGGTCTGGGCGTGCTGTTCGGACTGGAGCTGTACCGCTACGAATTTGCGGCACTTCTCATGCACGCCGAGCATCTCGAAGCGGCACACGGAGTAGGCCCTCATACCATCAGTGTTCCCCGTCTCAAGCGCGCGGACGATATCGACCCCACCAAGTTTGACAACGGCATAAGCGATGAAATCTTTGCAAAGCTGTGCGCTCTCATACGCATAAGTGTGCCTTATACGGGTATGATAATTTCCACCCGAGAATCCCCTGCCGTACGTGAAAAAGTGCTTCCGCTGGGTGTTTCCCAGATAAGCGGTGCTTCCCGTACCAGTGTAGGCGGTTACAGCGAGCCGGAAAAGCCCGAAGAAAACTCGGCGCAGTTTGAAATCAGCGACAACAGAACTCTTGACGAGGTGGTAAGATGGCTGATGGAGCTGGGTTACATCCCGTCATTCTGCACCGCATGCTACAAGGAAGGCAGAACGGGAGACCGCTTTATGGAGCTGTGCAAGGCAGGACAGATACAGAACTGCTGCCACCCCAACGCCCTTATGACACTGCGCGAATACCTTCTTGACTATGCCTCCCCCGCAACGCGTGAGGTGGGCGAAAGACTTATTGAAAAGGAAATGCCCAACATACTCAGCGACAAGGTACGCGACCTCACAAAGGGATACATGGCGGACATTGCCAACGGAAAAAGATATATCAGATTTTAATTAAAGGTGATATTATGACATCAACCCTTACCACAGCGAGCGCCAACCGTCTCCACATCGGCTTCTTCGGCAGACGTAACAGCGGAAAATCCTCACTTATCAACGCATTTACAGGTCAGGAGGTTTCCATTGTTTCGGATGTACCCGGCACTACCACCGACCCTGTTGCCAAGCCCATGGAAATACGGGGCATCGGCGCCTGCACGCTGACCGACACCGCAGGCTTTGACGATGTGGATATTCTCGGCTCCCAGCGTGTTGAAAAGACCGAAAAGGCCGCTGAAAAGGTAGATATTGCCGTAATGGTGCTGACCGACGGCGACACCTCGCTTGAACAAGAATGGCTTAAGCTCTTCAAAAATAAAAACACACCCGTGCTGGGTGTGCTTAATAAATCAGACATTATCGAAAATGCCGATGAAAAAGCCACAGAGCTTGAAAAAAAGCTGGGAATAAAGGTTATTGCAGTCAGTGCCAAAAACGGTTACGGCACCGACAAAATACGCGACGGACTTTTGCACCTTGTTCCCGAGGATTTCGGTGTGCAGAGCATAACACGGAATTTGTGCAGTGAAAACGATGTGGTACTTCTCGTAATGCCTCAGGATATTCAGGCACCCAAGGGACGTCTTATTATGCCACAGGTTCAGACCATACGTGAGCTTCTGGACAAAAAGTGCACGGTAATCTGCACCACGGCTGACAAATTTGACAACGCGCTCAATGCACTCAAGGAACCACCGTCGCTGATAATCACCGACTCGCAGGTTTTCGGCACGGTATATCAGAAAAAGCCCGAAAAAAGCCGTCTGACTTCGTTTTCCGTGCTTTTTGCCGCGCTTAAGGGTGACATTGACTACTACATGGAGGGTGCAGCGGCAATAGACAGCCTTACTGAAAATTCCCGCGTACTCATCGCGGAATGCTGTACCCATGCTCCCACCACCGAGGATATAGGCAGAGTGAAAATTCCCGCACTGCTTCGCAAGCGCATCGGTCAGGGGCTGACGGTGGAATTCTCGTCGGGCACAGATTATCCCGCCGACCTGTCGGGCTATGACCTTATAATTCAGTGCGGTGCGTGTATGTTCAACCGCAAATACGTCATGTCACGCATTCAGCGCGCCATGGATGCCAAAGTGCCCATGACCAACTATGGTGTCACCATCGCATACCTTACGGGAATACTGGATAAAATAACGATATAATAAATATGCAATTATAAATTGTCGAAGAACTGTGTTTCAAAACGAAACACAGTTCTTCTCAGTGTGTCGATAAACCTATCGGCACACTGTGAGACTTTCGAAAAGCCAGGGATATTTTGCCGATTAAAGCCTGTCGGCGTACAAAGGTACGATAAGGCTTGAAGCGGCAAAAAGCGACAAACAGCAGGTGATATTCGATGTATCGCCTGCTGTTAAATTGTTTTTTGATTTATTTTTTTCTTTTTGAAATATAATTTATTTCCGTCGCGGTATCACGACTTTCTCGAGAGTCTGCGAAGAACTGTGTTTCAAAATGAAACACAGTTCTTCTTTTCAAAACAAATCTTCCATTTTAATGTCAAGTATTTTCGCAATAACAAAAACCTCCATGTCCGTGGCAGCACGCACCTGTCCTTCAAGCTTGGAATAGCTGGTGGGGTTAATGTCACATCCGAGAAGCTGCATTTTGGAAATAAAATCCTTTTGCTTTATTCCTTTTTCCAGTCTCAGCCGTTCCACATTCCTTCCTATTACATTCTTGTTGCCGTACTCCTGTTTCCTGATTTTCATTTTATCACCCCGAACAAAATTTAGTACTTGTTTGACTTTTATAATTAAATTATATTGTTCAAAGTACTTGACAAAATTCCAATTTGGAAGTATAATAGAAATAATTCTTTTTTGGAATATTAAACGAAACTTGATGATTAGCCAAGCCGTTTTGCACAAAAGTCAGCCTTGCTTTTATTAATAATAACCAATTTTTTTCATTTTTTTATTTATAATCACATTTAAATTTAGCAAATTTTTGCGCAACTCGACTTTTTCCGAAACAAATAATACGTAATTTATGAGGTATTTTATGAAAAAGGCGTTCAACATTATCAAGAACACGATTATATGGCTTATAGTCGCTCTTGCAGTATTTATGATGGTCTTCACCGTCATATCCGTAACCACTTTCAACCGCAATGACAGAGATTTATTCGGATATAAGGCATACATCGTAAATTCGGACTCCATGGCGGCGACAGACTTTAAGGCAGGCGACCTTATATTTGTAAAAGAAGTGGACGCAACCACTCTCACCGACGGAGATATCATTACATACATTTCGCAGAACAGCGAAAGCTTCGGCGATGTTATCACGCATAAAATACGCAGACTTACCGTCGATGCCTCAGGCAATCCCGGATTTGTCACCTACGGTACAACCACCGGCGACGACGACCCAACAATCGTCACATATCCTTATGTATTGGGAAAATATCAGGCAAAGCTTACCGGAGTGGGTACATTCTTTAATTTTCTGAAAACCCCTCAGGGATATATTGTGTGCATATTCGTTCCCTTTATGCTTCTTATACTTTATCAGGGAGTAAACTGTGTACGTCTGTTCCGTCAGTACAAAAAGGAACAGAGCGAAAAAATGGAGCAGGAACGTCTGCAGCTTGAGCAGGAACGCGAGAAAATTCGTCTTGAACGCGATGAAGCTGCAAAGATAATGGAAGAGCTTAAGGCTCTCAAGCAACAGCTTGACACAAGCGAAGAAAAATCCAATCCGTCGGATACTGATACCCCACAGGAAACCACTGACGAGCAGTAATAATTCTTATTAAACCCGCATGAGGTATTTGAAATGCAGAATATATTAGGAAAAATATGGAACGCAATAACAACGCTGATTGTTGTTATCGTGGTTGTACTTGCAGTTATACTGATGGGTGCAAGGCTTTTGGGATTTCGGGTATTCAACGTTATCTCGGGCAGTATGGCTCCCCAATACAACGTGGGTGACCTTATATATGTAAAGGAAGTAAAACCCCACGAGGTCAAGGTGGGCGACCCTATCACTTTTGTTCTCAACGAAAATCTTGTTGTGGCTACCCACCGTGTTGTTGAAATAAACTCCGACGACAGCTATTTTATAACAAAAGGCGATGCCAACAACACAAACGACGCCGCTCCCGTTCATTTCAACAATCTTATCGGCGTGCCTAAATTCAAAATCCCGTATCTGGGATATGCTTCCGATTTCATTCAGAATCCCCCGGGTACATATATTTCAATAGCAATTGCAGCAGCTTTGGCTATGCTTGTTTTTCTGCCGGACCTGTTCAAAAAGAAAAAGCAGGAAGCCCCCGAGCAAAACGATTCATCCGCTCCCGTCGAGCAATAAGTAAGTTTTTACTCCGATTACTAAAAAATCGGTTTAAAATACACTCTTGAAGAAAGGAGGACAAATTACATGAAAATGAACAAGAAAAACATACTGCTCGTATCTCTTCTGGTATGTGCAGTGGCAATTCTCTCTCTCGGAACTCTTGCTTGGTTCAACGCTACCGCTGATGTAACCAACACCTTCAAGGTTTCCACCAGCGACGCCGTTGACGGCACTCCCGATTTCTCCGTTGAAGTTTGGGAAAACGAGAACGACGGTGATGATGCTTTAGATGCAGATGGCGACGGTAACACCGAAACCACTACCACAGGCAACACCTACGAGCATATCGCTCCCGGTGATGTAATCGCAAAGAATCCCACCGTTGAAAACACAGGTGATTATGACCAGTATATCAGAGTTTATGTGACCTTCAGCGATTATGCTGAAATTGAACAGGCTTACACTGACCACAGTGAAACCCTCGACCTGAGAACCTGGCTGAACGTTGACAGCACTGTATGGGAAGCAGATGACACTCTCACCTCTACCGACACTGCTGCAGACACCATCACCTACGGTTATTACCTCAACGACGCTCTTGATGTAGATGCGACCGCTGAGCTTTTCAGCACAGTTACCATTCCCTACTGGTTTGTACAGGAAGACATGAGCTACGGCACCGACGGTTTCTCCGTAAATGTTCTGGCTCAGGCTATACAGGCTGCAAACACAGGTGCGGATGCTCAGACAGCATTCACCAACTGGCTGCCCGAGTATGATGCTTAATTGCAAAACAAAAATTATTTCAGCTTAATTTTTAAGCCCTTTCGTCCGTAAAACGGCGCAACGACGAGAGGTACACCCCGCGCCAAATCTGGAGGAAAATAATGAAAAAACGCACTACAGCACAAGCACTTGGCTTCAGCGTTCTCTCACTGCTGCTCTGTGTTTCAATGCTTATCGGTACAACCTTCGCTTGGTTTACCGACTCCGTAAGCTCCGCGCGTAACACCATTCAGTCCGGCAATCTGGATGTAGCTCTCTACTATCTGGATGATAACGACGATTGGATGCCTGTCAACGAGCTGACTGACATTTTCGGTTACAACCTGTGGGAACCCGGCTACACTAAAGTAGCTTACTTCAAGGTTGTAAACGAAGGCTCTCTCGCACTCAACTATCAGCTCAGTGCTGATGTTTATGCCGAAACAAAAGGCATAAACAAAGCAGGAGACTCATTCTCTCTGTCCGACTACATCAAAACCTCAGTAGTTGAACAGGGTGTTAGCCGCGATGACATCCTTGCTATGTCCGGCAACAATCTCAAGGGCGCCTTGAACATGAGTGTTGGTTCACTTGAAGCAAAAAATGACGGAGATTCTGATGAAAAAATCGTCGGTTTTGCTCTCTGGATGCCTACAACCGTTACAAACGAAGCTAACCACAACGGCACCAATGTTCCTTCTATCGAATTCGGTATCAACCTTGTTGCTACCCAGAAAATGAAGGAAATTGATAGCTTCGGCAATAATTACGACAAAGACGCAGCAATGCCTTTCTCCGGTACCGGAACAGCACTTGTAGACGGTTCCGCTTCATACGAAATTCCTATTAAACGTGCAGGTGAAAGTGGCGGAAAAATCGGTTCTGCTATCGTGCAAGACGATTCCATTGCTGACGATGCAACACATATTGAAGTAACCATAGACCAAAGAGACAGTGTCCTTGACGGATTTACCGTAGCTACCGATGAAGGTGCAGTAACCTACGATATCGAAGTTACAGGTATTAAGGACGATAATATCGTTCCCTTAAAGGTTGAGTTCCATGTCGGAACAGGTCTCACCGGTGTTAAGCTTTATCACTTTGATGGTGTAAATAACGTAGAAGTTACCGACGCGGTATACAATGCTACAACCGGTAACATCATTTTCGAAAGCACCAATTTCTCTCCTTTCACCTTAGTATACGATGCAGTTGCTACCGAGCCCGACGGAACTGAAGTTCCCGAAGCCGAAGTAATACCTATGCCCGAACACGTAGGTGTTGATATCGACGGTCTTGGATACCAATTGGAAACAGCATACAGCTTTAAGTCCAATCAGTCTGTTGAAGAAGTAGAAAACAGCATTTACAAAGATTGGCACTGCGATTTCTATGTAAGTCTTACCAGAGATCTTATTGCCGGCGATGCTCCTGTAATATACCTCGCCGGTAATTACGGTTCTTACGGTTGGTTAGGCTTCGATGATACGGAGGTTACACTCACAGCAGGTGAAGAACTTCCTCTTCTCGGCAGTGTTACCAAAAATCCCTGGACATACGGAATGGTAGCCGGTCTTGTTGGCGAATTCATCTGTGGCGTAGCTGATATCGACGACGCTCTTGCAGGCGAAACATTTACTGTTAAGCTCCGTCTCACCAACCCTGCGGACGAAACCGATATCATCGATGTTGCAACAATCCCCTATACCTTTACAGGTACAGCAGGCAACACAACATACGTTGACAACGGTGAAGACCTTCAGGACGCTATTAACAACGCTGAAGATGGTGATACCATCACCCTCACCGACGACATCGACCTGAGCCAGGGTCTTGTTATCCCCGGCAACAACTGATATTTCAGTACAATTCTCTTTTGAGAATTGCGCCGTTCTCACCCTCATGGGTGAGACGGCAATCAATGGGCATATATTTTATTATCTGTGCCCGTTGATTGCCGATTGAAACGACAAAAACATTCTAAATTATCAACAAGGACGGTTACGTAATGAAAAAAACTAAGTTTGCCTTTTTCCACAGTCTTATAGCACTGCTTTTGTGTTTTTCCATGCTGCTGGGTTCTACCTTTGCGTGGTTTACAGAAAGTGTGTCTACCGACAGGAATATTATAACCTCAGGTAACATTGACCTTGAAATGTACTGGTCGGACGACCCCGTAAACGGTCCATGGTACAATATCGAGGACGATGCGTACAACACCATTTTCAGTTATGACAACTGGGAGCCGGGATATTCCCAGATAAAGTACATAAAGCTTGTGAACAAGGGCGACCTTGCTCTGAATTATAAGTTCACCCTCATGCCCGAAGGTGCTGTGGGTAAACTGGCTGAGGTTATTGCCGTCCGCTTTGCGAAGAGTGCCCAAAAAATCGAAACCCGCGAGCAGTTTGAAAACCTCAATTTCATCGGCTTCCTCAATAATGTAATGAACGGCGGCTCAACCGCTTCGGGAACAATTCTTCCGGCAGGTTCAACCAGTCTTACCACCCCTGTGGGTGAAATCATTATGACACTCGGCTTACAGATGATTCCCACTGCGGGCAACGCGTATCAGAACCAATCCATCGGCTCTGGCTTCAGCATTACAGCCATTGCATCTCAGAGCTCTTATGAAGAGGACAGCTTTGGTATAGATTATGACCTTGGCGATACCTTTGACGAGCTTATCCGTCCTGCTTCAGGCTCGGTAACTGTTGTTCCCGATAATGGTAAAGTGCCCTCCGGCGGTGCAGTCATTGATGCAGGCACAGCCTCGGCAACCATACCCGAGGGCGTTGTCATGGCGGACAATCAGGACACCCTCTCCCTCACCGTAACTCCCCTTGAAAATACAACCACCGATATAACTGTTGTCAACAGTGAAATACTCATTCCCGTGGACGTTCACGTGGAGGGCGTTTCCGACACAAACGACGTGCCGATTATTGTTGACCTTGGCCCCGTAATGCCAAAGAACCTCAACATCGGTAACTACACACTTATCCACGTCGAAGACGGTGTGAACAATATCATGACCGCTGTTGCGGATGCTTCTCAGCTTACCGCACACAACACCTTTATCTACGATCCACTCACAGGTAACATTTCCGTGGCTCTTGCCACATTCTCCGAGGTTGCCATTATTGCGGATATCGAAAATGAATGGCAAGGCACTATTGCAAACGCTTTCTCGGGCGGTACGGGTACTGAGGATGACCCCTACATAATCGCAAATGCCGACCAGCTTGCATATATGGGCGAACTCATTTCCAATGAAAACGAAACCTACGGCAAGGCACATTACAAGCTTGTTGCCGACATCAACTTTGGTGGTGAAGATAATGCCAATATCTTCTACCCCATCGGATACCACAAGGAAGGCGGCGAAATTGCCCCCCTCGGCCTTGACGATGCGCCCGAAGCAATCTATGAGATTAACGAGGATACCAAGGCTTCCGGTGCTGCGATAATTAATGAAGGTGAAGCCGCGGAAAAATGGTACACCTACGGCGGTGCATTCAGTGGTACTTTCGACGGAAACGGACACACTATTTCAGACATTTATCAGAATACCTGGGTAATGAAAGGCAACTACGACGGCAATTATTGGAATGCCGCAATGGGTATTTTCGGCTACGTTTACGACGGTACCATCAAAAATCTTACTGTTGATAACTTCGAATCCGACGGTGAGTTCACACCCACGGGTGTTATCGCCGCGTATGCAGCAGGAGATTCAACATTTGAAAACATTGCTATCACAAACTGCAATCCCCGTGTATATAACACAGGAAACGGCGGTATCATCGGTATCGCCGGCAATACAAGTGCCGCAAATGATGACCACATTACTTTAAAGAACATTACCGTTGATAATTCCAACAAGATTTCCGCTCTTTGGGGTAGCTGGGACGTTGCCTGCGGCGGTCTTGTGGGTATGTACCGCGGTAACGTAGATGGAAGCGGCAACGCAACCGACGACACCATCAGCTTTGAAAACTGCCACGTTTCGGCAATAATAGACGTTTACAATGACGTTTGCGCCAACTATCAGTACTATGCATACCGCTATTCCGGTATGATCATCGGCTCTGTTCGTCATAACACAACAAATGACGATGGCAAAGTAATACCCAACATGACCGGCATTTCCGCTACCGGATGTACCGTAAACTACGGTGACTGGAACGATTATTACTACTGCGAATTCGAAAAGAACACCATGGCTTCCTATTCCGAGGACTATCAGTTCAGCCGTGTACCTCATTCCGAATTGAACTTCACCGATTACAACGTCAACGGTGTTGTTGATGCAGATGAGCGAGCATCCGTCACCGGATGTAAGCACACTCACACCGCGGAAGAAAACCATCAGGCTATTTACCTTCCCTTCCATCAGCTCTTCACCGGATACAGCTGGGGTGTAAGCAGCATCGGACTTGAAAAATACAGTGGTATCGTTACCGACCTTGGCATCACCGAGGGCGATCAGGAAAAATCGGATGTTAAATTTGAAACCAAATTCACCGGCGACTTCTTATACCGTGTAGGTAATGGAAACACTGTAAGTGTAGGCAGTTTGTTTGCTGCTATGGATGGCGCAAAAATCAATAACTCCGGTGTTTGGGTAACCGTCGATAAAGTAGACGAAAACTCCAACGTTTCCGGAACGTTTACCGCAAATACAACCGACTGGACAGAGGGTACAATTCAGTTCTCCGGCACAGGCGTTGTAAAGGTAACAATCCAGGACTACGACTTCTGTACACCTACAACAATTACCTTGGAGGTTGTGGATGCCGTTAATGCTACATCCGCAACAAATGCGACAAAAAACAACGTAGTACTGTTGAATGACTGCGGATTCAGTTCTCTTGAGGTTTCGGGCGGATATACATTGTTCGGTAACGGCTTTACCATGACCTGCGGAAGTGACTCTGCGGCTTTGGATATGGGTTACAGCTTTGTAACTCTTAACAATGGTACGCTGGATAATGTGCAGATAGTATGTCCCAACTTCGACTATGCTGTATTATACAAGAGCAATATGACCGAATCGGGCAACCGTAGTGAAACAACCGACAGAACCCGTTATTACAACGTAAAAAGCGGTGTAATGGCATCGGGTAACAGCCAGATTCTCAATTCCCGAATTTCGGGTGCGCGTGCTGCTGTCAACGTAAGTGGCGGTAACGTTGTTATTGACAACTCCCGCATTGAGTTGGGCGCTGTTGCATCCATTCTCGTTGGTTCGGCAAACAGCCTTACTCTTCGTGACGTAACTTTAGTTCAAAAGCCTACCGCATCAACTTACGACAGCAGTAAAACCCTTATGGGATTCAGTGTTCTGTCGATATGTGATGCTAACGGAGATGCAGCATCCATTACACTTGAGGGTACACTTGTTCAGAACGCATGGATTGATGAAAATGAC
Source organism: Oscillospiraceae bacterium (assembly GCA_015065085.1). NCBI lineage: Bacteria > Bacillati > Bacillota > Clostridia > Eubacteriales > Oscillospiraceae > Oscillospiraceae bacterium. The sequence goes on from SVQW01000006.1 coordinate 80,464, forward strand.
AAGCAGTATGTTCCCAGCGCAGGTCAATCCATAATTAGCACTGTTATGGCAAAGACAGAGTATTTACATGACATTGACGGCAACGGCACAAACGAATCATTGAACCTTGGTATTGCATATATGCCCGAGTCTTTGACTTCCAAAGTAAACACTACCACCATCACGGATAACAGAACAAATAAAGATGCGGTACCTTACGACTATGCAGAAGTATCCATTCTTAATGGAAAAACATATGTATACTCTTATAAAAACACCAACGGCACAGCGGATTCTTTCAAAACCGAAAGCGAATATACGCCCGACAAATACAGTGACCTCATCACTGTAACTTACTCCGACACAGCAGACGGCCTTACAACAGGAAAATCGTTTGGTACAGACGGATGGGTTTATGAGCTTAATGTTGACCTTGATAAATTAAGCGGTTATGCCCTTGATTTCAGCAAGCTTTCCATGTCTGTCAACGGTACTACTGTTACAGATTTCAAGGTGAACGGCAATACAAAGCCCACATCTCCCGTTGCAGTTACCGCAGGCGGTACAACCTACGCCCTGACCGCAACAATAAATGGCAAAGAATATACCGCAACCTATAAGGTTACGGGAACGGAAACCAGTAAAGAATCGCCGTCTCTTGTTGCTTCAAACTATGAAGCAGGTCTTTGTGTAGCATCCTCCTACGGCGGAACATGGCACGGTGCCGCTCCCGCACTTGAAGGTATTCAGATAAAATACTGGAGTGTTGCGGAAAAGCAGTATAAGACAATAAACCTTTCCGATTACACACCTACAACTGCCGGAAAACAAAACGGCACAAATACCACATGGACATATAGCCCCGACAACGGTGATTTTACTTTAACACTTACCGGCGGTCAGGTTCACAGTGGCAACAGTGTTAACGCAATGCCTGTTGTTTGTAATGAAAAACTGTATTTTGTGGCAGCTTCTTCAAAAGGTCTGGTAAATTCCGGAAACAGTGCAAGAACAATCCCCGTTTCTTATTCCTTTAAGGATAACAACAACGGCGTTGAATTGAAATTCTCACACACATGGTCTGTCGAAGAAAATAAGGACGCCCAGTACAATTATTCCGATTTCTGCAACGGCACTATGACAAAGCTGGAAGCAGGTAGTAGCGGCGGTAACTGCGTAACACCCGACACACTTATTACTCTGGCGGACGGAAGTCAGAAGCGTGTGGACTGTCTGACAGGAAACGAAGAGCTTCTTGTATGGAATCTTGAGACAGGTAAATACGACAAAGCGCCTATCGTATTTATTGACAGCGAGAGCGAGAGTGAATACGAAATAATTCACCTCTACTTCTCCGACGGCTCGGATGTGAAAGTAATTTACGAGCACGGCTTCTTTGACCTTGACCTTGGCAAGTATGTTTACATCGATGCTTCCAATTACATCGATTATATCGGTCACAGCTTTGTTACCGAAGGCAACATTGCATCCGACGAATGGAACACAGCAACACTTGACAGTGTTGTTATTGAAAAAGAGCTTACCACCGCATGGTCGCCCGTAACATTCGGACATCTGTGCTACTACACAGAAGGTGTTCTTTCCATGCCCGGCGGTATTTCGGGTCTGTTCAATATCTTCGATGTCGATACGTCTTCAATGATTTACGATGCCGACAAGATGCACAAGGACATTGAAACCTACGGTTTATTCACGCTTGAAGACTTCGGCGGTATAATTACAAAGGATGCATTCGATGCATTCAACGGCGACTTACTGAAAATTGCCATTGGCAAAGGACTTCTTACCATGGAAGACATCGCCTGCATGGCAGAGCGCTATATACCCTTGATGTAACAATTTATCCCTGCCACCCATCCGTCGGATGGGCGGCAATCAAAGGGCATAAAATGCTTTGTGCCTTTTGATTGCCGAATTGAAATTTCAGGCTTATATTTTAATCCGTTTTTGAGGTTTTGTTTTGACTTTTTCATTTACATTCTTTGAAAGGAGGAAATTATATTGAAAAAAATACGGCTTAAGCTGTTTATACTTGCATTCACGGCGATAATTATGACCTTGATAACACAGGCATCTCTTGCTTTTTATACTGTTGTGGGCAAGAGTACCAATATAATAACCTCCGGTGACATCCGAATGCAGATTCACGAGATGACTGACCAGGGCACTCCATTCCCGGTGGATGGTGTGTATATCGTTCCTGGCGACGTGGTAAGTAAGAAAGTCAGCGTTGAAAATATATGCGAACAGCCTTTTTACCTGCGTGTAAAGATTGTTTACGGCATCGATTCCAGCGTTCTTCCTGCGGAGGAATGCTTTAAGCTGAATATAGACGGGGAGCACTGGCAGCTTGTTGACGGCTGGTATTACTACAAGAGCATTTTACAGCCCGGCGAGACTACTCCCGATGTTTTTTCACGTGTTGAAATTGTGGGTGACAAGGTGGACAACCGTCATTTGGGCAAAACTCTTTCGCTTAACATCGTTGCACACGCAGTACAGTCCAAAAACAATCCTGTCGAGGGTACAGACACATACACCGCGTCAGGTTGGCCGATGGAATAAGGTGAATTATGAAAAGAGCAGTATCTTTATTTACGGCGGTAGTTTTGATTTTATGTCTGTCATTGCCTGTTTTTGCCGCCGAGGTAAGTGTTATTTATAAAGGCAGAGCGGACGGAATAGTATTTGAACCGAAAGCCACCGACTCTCATCCCGACCTTTTTCCCGAGTTCAAGGATGTTATGCCGGGCGATACGTTTTTGCAGGAGATAACAATAAAGAATGAAAGCAATCTCAAAAGTGCTGTTTATCTCCGTGCACTTAGTGTTGATCGCGATCCGTTGTCAATTGAGTTTTTGTCGTTTTTGTCGCTTACGGTTGACATTGACAAAAAAACAGGCGACGAAACTGTGTTTGAATCGGCGGCACATGAAATTGAAGGTCTTAAGGACTGGAGGCGTCTGGGAGTAATTCATTCCGACGGTGAAATCACCCTTAATGTAATGCTTGAGGTCTCCCCCGAGCTTGATAACAGATTTCAGAATGTTTCCGGTGCTGTTGAATGGGAATTTATGTTTGAAGAAAGGCCATCTGCGGTAATCATTCCTTCCGGCGGAGGAACGGTTACACCGAGCGATCCGGATGACCCCGACGAACCCGACAAGCCGGGCGAAGCACATTGCCCCGGATGTACAGACCCTACACACGAGCATACCGAAGAAGAGCATTGTCCCGGATGCACATGTGAAAAGCCAAGTAAACCGCATTGCCCGGGCTGTGATGATCCCACACACGAGCACACAGAAGAGGAGCACTGTCCCGGCTGTACCTGCGAAAAGCCGGATGACCCTACACTTCCCGACATAATACATTGTCCCGGTTGTCCCGACGGTGATCATGATGCTACCGATGGTTCTCATTGCCCCGATTGCCCGGGTGGAGATGATTGCTCCGGCATTCCCGGCAGTACCGACACTCCCGATGAATCGCATTGTCCGGGCTGTGATGACCCAACGCATGAGCACACAGAAGAGGAGCATTGTCCAGGTTGTACATGTGAAAAGCCGGATGACCCTACACTTCCCGACATAATACATTGCCCCGGTTGTCCCGGCGGCGAACATGATACCACCGACGGATCTCATTGCCCCGACTGCCCGGGTGGAGATGATTGCTCCGGCATTCCCGGCAGTACCGACACTCCCGATGAATCGCATTGTCCGGGCTGTGATGACCCAACGCATGAGCACACAGAAGAGGAGCATTGTCCGGGTTGTACATGTGAAAAGCCTGATGACCCTACACTTCCCGACATAATACATTGCCCCGGTTGTCCCGGCGGTGAACATGATACCACCGACGGATCTCATTGCCCCGACTGCCCGGGTGGAGATGATTGCTCCGGCATTCCGGGCGGCACCGATGAGCCTGAAGAACCGATTACTCCGCCCACCGGCGATTTGCCAATTTTACCTGTTTTATATGCTATCGCAGCACTTTCTTTGATTGCAATAGTATTAATTTCTATTTTACTTATAAAGAAATCCAAAAAAACCAAGCAGTAATTTACATTAAGGAGGAAAAAGCTTGAAAATAAAGAATATCCGCAAGTTTAAGCAGTTGGCTTTTGTCCTCAGTCTGTTCATGCTTGCATTATGGGGAATCATGGGTGCAGGCACTTCGCTTGCATGGTTCCACGATTCATCACCGGAATTGAAAAATGTTTTCCATGTTGCGGAATTTAAGCTCGATGTGTCCTACCGAACGGAGGATTTGGAATGGAAGCCGATTCAGAACGATACCGAGCTTTTCGACAAAGATGCATTGTATGAGCCGGGCTACACTCAGTTGGCATACATCAGAGTGAAGAACAACGGTGATATACCATTTGAGTGGAAAACCGCTATAAGCGTATACAGCTATATTCCCGGAATAAATGTTTTCGGAACAAGCTTCAATTTACAGGACCATTTGAAATTCGGATTGGCAATTGCGGACACTGAGACCCGGATGGATGCACTTGTTGCCACACGAACTCTTGCCTCGCAGCTTGCAACCGAGCCTCTCAACAACTACTCCACTGCCGCGGCATACCTTGCCCCGGGCGGTGAGGCGTATATAGCACTGGTAGTCAGAATGCCGGAAGAGGTCACCAATATCGCAAATTACAGACCTCCCCATCAACCCAAGGTTTATCTCGGAGCAATCGTTTCAGCTACACAACAACATGATTAACAAAGAAGGAGGGTGTGATAGTGAACGAGATTTATAAAAATGTATCCGACAATAAAGAAAACGACAATATTCATGTACGCGAGAAGAAGTTTCTGACACGGTTCACACTGTCTGTTGTTGTTATTCTGATTAGTCTGTTTTTAATGACATTCAGCGCCTATGCGCTGTTCTCATCCGTTATTTCCAGCGACACCATGACAATCTCAAGCGCTTCCTTTGATATTCAAACTACCGTCACCACAGTTAATGAAACCGACGAAATTGTTGAAATCCCGCTTGATTCAAGCATCGGTAACCATACCGTTGCCGTATTGCAGCCAAATGTAGAGTATACTATTGAATTTAAAAGTGTGGGAGATACAGCGACAGGATTTGCCGTTATTTCCGCCCACAAGGATGAAATGATAGGCGGTGTAGACCCTTATAAGGTTTATCACACCGTACAATTTGAAAATCCGGAGCTTAATGTTGAAAATACCATTACTTTTAAAGCTGCCGCATCATCCAGAACCGTACTTGATATAACCGGCAACTGGGGCACTTCTGTATATTACAACGCTTTTCTGACCGAGGATGAAGCAGAATTATATATTTCTGCCAATGACGGGTATGTAAAGATAGTTTACCCCGGAGAAACACTTTTCCCCGAAGAGGAAGAGGAAGAGGAAGAAGAACAGCAAGAACAAGAAGAACAGCAAGAACAAGAAGAGCAAGAAGAGCAAGAAGAGCAAGAAGAACAGCAAGATCAGGAAAATCTTGACGAGAATCCCGAAGAAACACCGGATAACGAAAATGCTCAGGACACTCCGGATGATTCGCATGAGCAATCGGGTGATGATTCGGATGATAATTCCGAGCCTGTTTCGGACGAGCAATCGGGCGATAACTCGGATGATAATGCCGAACCCGATTCAAATGAGAAATCGGGCGACAACTCGGATGATAATGCCGAACCCAGTTCGGATGAACAATCGGGTGATGATTCGGATGATAATGCCGAACCCAGTTCGGATGAACAATCGGGCGATAATTCAGATGATAATTCCGAGCCTGTTTCAAATGAACAATCGGGCGATAACTCGGATGATAATTCCGAGCCTGTTTCAAATGAACAATCGGGCGATAACTCGGATGATAATTCCGAGCCTGTTTCGGATGCACAATCGGGTGATAATTCGAATGATAATGCCGAACCCAGTTCGGATGAACAATCGGGCGATAACTCGGATGATAATTCCGAGCCTGTTTC